>NZ_JABFCR010000010.1:0-51189 GCF_013087555.1 Mucilaginibacter humi | reverse complement strand
TGTTATAGTTCTCTTTGGCTTCGGTAAAATCGCGCTCGCTCGAGATCCCGTTTTTATATAGTGACTCGGCCTGATCCAATTGACGTTTGGCAATAGCGACGTCCGCTTGGGTTGATGAGAGATCGGTATAATTACCGGCCACGTCCGCGCTGCGCATTATAGCCAGGGGTTTGTCCTTTTTCTACACGGTCACCCAGTGATACCTTTACCGATGTAACCTGCCCGCTTGAAAACGGGAACACCTTCACCACATTATTATCATCGCTTGACACCTCGCCCGAAAGGCTGAGCTCATCCTTCATGGTGCTGGTTTTGGCGGTATCAATTGTTATCATTTTTTGTAATGAGTCGCTTATACATACCTGTTTACTTTCGGGCACGTCCACCTGTTTTTGTTTACATGCGGCCAAAAGCATCAGGCCCGAGATGCCGATCAAAAACGTTTCTCTTTTCATTATTCTGTATATTATCAATAGTTTGTTAAGGTTTTATTATAGTTGTCCCGGTGGCAAAATTTAAATCGGCAATGGCCTTTTGCAGGCTGTTTTGCTGTTGCAGTAATTTTAGTTTGGTGTCTTTATAAGTGTCAAAGAAGTCCACAAACTCCACTAAGCCTATCTGGCGTTCTTTAAAGCTTTTAAGCATGTTGTTAAACAACTTATCATATTGTTCATTAAAAGTTGTTTGCTGGGTCGAGAAGAGTTCCTGTGTTAGCTGGTATTGCCTTACTGCCGATACGACCTCGTTTTTAAGGCGCGCTTCGCTGCTTTTCAGGGTGCTTTCCTGGCTTTTTATATTATAGGTTGCAGATTTGATATTACCCCGGTTCCGGTTAAAGAATGGCAATGGCAGCCCTATTTGCAAACCGTAATAATTTGGCGCGTAGCTGCTGTTTTTGTCATAAGCTACCCCCACAGTTATATCAGGCACGGCTAAAGCTTTTTGGTAGGCCAGATCATGCGTGGCCGAGTTAAGCTGGTATTGGTTGGACAAGTAATCGGCACGGTTAGCTTTTGCCAGCTCGATCAGGGCCGGAATATCCAGCCCCGTCGATTGGCGTTGTTGTTGATCAGTATTAATAGGATTGATATAGGCGGTTTCGTTAGCGCCTAATAATGTTTTTAGTTCTGTTTGCAGGTCGTTTATCTGCCTGCTGTTTTCTATCCTGTCGTTTTGCAGTCCAAACAATAAAGCCTTTAACCGCACCAGGTCCTTCATGGAAGTATTACCGGCATCAAACGATTTTTGATCCCGTTAACTAAATTGGTTGCCGAGTTGATCTCTAACTGGTAAACTTTACCTTGTTCAATCAGGGTAGAAAGCTGGGCAAAATCCAATTGCAGATTATAACGCAGGTTACGCATCAGGTCATTAAACGCAGCTTCCTGTACCTGTGCATTGTCTTTGGCTACCTGTACCTGTTTACCCCGTTTGCCGGCGGTAGTAAACACCGGCTAAGTTGTACAAATACCTGCCCTAAATTGCTGTTATGATAAAAGAACTTTTTGCTGCCCCCGTCATAAATATTCTGATCGGTGCTTAAGGTTGGGTTATCCCAAAGTTTTGCTTGTGTAATTAAAGCTTTTGAGGCATCAATATTATATTTCTGCGCAAGCAGTTCAAGGTTATTTGCCAAAAACTGTTTCTCGGCACCCTGGAAAGTTAATGCCAAGGTATCAGCCGGGCCTTGTGCCTTCAGCGCTGATGTAAAAATTAACAGGGGTATTACAAAAAGAACTTTAAAACGCATATTTATTCTAAAGCGCCAAAATTACCCCTTGCTCAGTTGGCTTAAATTAGAATGATATTAGAATTTTAATTCCGGTTAAATTTTATGGTGATGGCGGTGCCCCGGCCTTCGACAGATTCAACCTGAAGCGTACCTTTAAATAGCTGGATGATTTTCTGGGTAACGTATAAACCAATACCGCTACCTACAAAATTGTGCGAGTTGGTTGCCCGGTAAAATGATTTAAAAACCAGGTTTAGATCTTCCTTCGGGATCCCTATTCCGGAATCAATGATTTGCATTCGGATCGCCGTTTCATCCGCAAAAAAATTACACTTAACCGGTTGTTGATTGGAGAATTTAAAGGCATTCCCAATTAAATTATTTAACGCAATAAATAGCAACTGATAATTAGCCGGGATGGTTAACATCGCTTCATCATCAGGCATATGCTCAATATTTATTTGCAGCGCATCTGCGCCCGCTTTGTTAACCCAATAGGCTTGCACATCCCATAGCAGTTCATCCATCCTTATAGGGCTTTGTTGGGCTATGGTGTAATCCATGTCAACCTGGGCAAGCTCCATCAGCCCTGATATGGTATCGCGTAATCTTATTGATTCTTCTAACACCAGTTGCAGCGTTTTTTTGTTTCTTCGGGGCTGCGTTCTTTATTCAGGGCCAGTTCTACTTCACCGATAATGCTGGTTATGGGGGTACGTAGCTCGTGCGAGGCGTTAGCTACATAAGTTCGTTGCAGCTCAAATGCGTTTTCTAAATGTTCCAGTAATCGATTAAAATTACTGGCCAGTTCGGTTATTTCGTCCTTTCCCTTACCTTCATCTACCCGCAGGTGCAAGTTGGTTGATTTGATGAGCTGCATTTGCCTTACTACGCTTTTTATGGGCGATAAGGTACTTTGGGCCAGCCACCGGCTTACTAAAAATAAGGTTATGGTTACTATTAAAAATACCACGATCATAGCCTCTAAAATCGAGTCTAACTGCCGCTTCCCGGTTTGATCAACTGCCGAAACAAGAATAACGAAATTGCCCTGGTTATCCTTATAGTAATTGCCTACTATCTGCCGGTCTTGATGGGCATACTCCAGTGCTTATATCGCCTTACATTCTTTATGGTTTTCTCCTGCCAGTACTGCTCATCATCCTTAATAAATGCCGCACTGTTACGGTCGTCATAAATACGGGTTACTTCGCCATGCAGGTTTTTAAAGAAACGGTTGCGTACCGGGTTAACGAGTCGGGACTTATCTCATCGGCCTTTAAATAAACCTGCGCGGCAACATTTGCCCGGTCATTTAAATGCGTATAAAAGTCGTTGCGGACTATAGTATAAACAGAGATATATAACGATACCATTACGGCCAGCAAGATCCCCGAGCCGACCAGCGTAAAGTAAAGCGAAAGCCTGTCTTTTATTTTCACCTAAACTTCTGTTTTAAAGATGTAGCCTTTGCCTACAACCGTATGGATATACTTCTCATCGAAACCTTTGTCAATTTTATTACGCAGGTAGTTAACATATACATCAACCACGTTGGTACCGGTATCAAAAGAGATGCCCCATACCTTTTCGGCAATGGTTTGGCGCGACAGGATCTTATCATTGTTATGCATTAACAACTCCAGCAAAGCACATTCTTTGGTAGTAAGGATTATTTTTTTACTCTCACGCTCAACCGTATTGTTAGCCGTATTTAGGGTGATGGTACCTAAAGTAATTATGGGTTCCGCATCGGGGGCGTTGCGCCTTAACAATGCATCAACCCTTGCTTGCAGCTCTTTTAAATGGAACGGTTTTACCAGGTAGTCATCGGCACCGGTATTAAGCCCGGTTACTTTATCATCCACGCTATCCAGCGCGGTAAGCATCAAAACCGGGATAGTTTTATTTTTTGACGGATATGGCGGCAAACTTCGATGCCCGATACATACGGCAACATGATATCGAGGATTGCCAGATCATAGGGCCTAAGCGCGAATTTACGGATGGCTTCGGCACCATCAGGAATGATCTCGACAGAATGACCACCCTCTTCGAGCGCCTTTTTTACTAACGCGGCTACGCGTTCTTCGTCTTCAACTAAAAAATATTTGCCATATACCGTTAACAAATATAACGGTTATGGCGGTAACTACGGGCTAACTATTAAATTGTCTTAAGTGATGATCGACATGCTTATAAGCAAGCTGTCCAACCTGTTCCTTCGTCATTTTACCGAAGAACCAATGCGTAAATTCGGGTTTATCGTAATTGGCATATTTTTCAAGCGTACTTATCCATTTAGCCTTCTCTACCTCGACATTACCGCCGGTTTCGGTCACTATAAACTCAGGGCTGGTTTTGGCATCACGCCTCATCGGTGCTTCATCTTTTAACATGGCCTTTAATATATATTTTCCCAGCAGGTAGCCTAAAAAGTGGCGCTTGTAAACTTTTTGCCCAAATACATCTCATCAGCCAGGATAGCGTGTTTAAGCATTTGGTCTATGCTCATTTTACCCCATTGCGGTTTACTGGATACATTTAAAGTTCTGGCCCGGGCTATGAGTTCGTCGCGGGTGGTTTTGTCGAGAATGGTTTTCATGTTGTTGACGGTTAGCAAAACAAACCTACACTATCCTGCAAATAAACACGATATAACTCTGGACAATTTAAAGGGGCAAATGCGACAATTTGCTACATAGTACACTCATCAACCAGCATCAATATAGAGTGGTAGCTTTTACCCACAGCGTCAGACAAGGCTATCTCGCAGGTTTTTGATGAGGAATAATAGCCGTCGAAACTATCCGCTTTAACTTCGGTGGCTTCGGGCCGGGTGGCACAGTAGGTTAGCTCGGGATGCAAGAAACCTCTGTCGCCGGCCATACCACAGCATCCGGCAAATACAGGCAGGTTAACATCGTTAGCAAACGATTTGGCTATTTTAGAGAACTGGGTTTCTAACCCCGGCATTTTTGCAAGGAGCAAACCGGGTGCAGCACAATATGATCCTTCTTTTTAATTATGCTGATGTTTGGCAGCACATAGTCATGAATATAGGTAACGCTATCGATGATGGTAAGCGCATCAAATTTTTGTTTGTTCTCGTCGGTCAATGCAGGGCGGCAATGTGTAAGTGTTTGGGTACAAGATGTAATATCCAGTACAACCGGGTATTTACCGGCTAAGGTCACCTCCCAAAGCTTACTTACAGTTTCATTAACCGTATAGGTATAGGCGTCTTTAAATCCTTTGGATGAATAGATCTGCCCGCAGCAATTCTGCTCTATATTCTTAGGGATGATGACATTGATATTAGCCTTGGCCGATACATCCATAAAAGTTTGCATAACACCCTTTTGACCCGGAACAGGCTCGCCCATGGCGCGTGAGATACATGCCGGGAAATAAACTACAGAATTGCTATTGCCTGTAATAACGTTACTGCGTGGTATACTACCCGCCCTTGCCAATTGATTGGACCACAACGGGAAACTCGGGATGATGCCACGCAAACCTTTGGTAAGGTTAAACATGGCCTTTGCCCCAAAGATCTTATTGATGAGCACACCCGATGCCAAAGCAAACTTAACCGCGCGGTAAACACCTCTAAAATTCTTAGCGGTAAACAAAGCCAGGCTATTTTCGGTTGCCGAGTGATTTTCACGGCGCAGGCGTTTTACCAGATCACCGGTATTTATATCTACAGGGCAGGCGGTGGCACAAAGGCCATCAACGGCGCAGGTATCAAGCCCCTCGTATTGGTATTGGTCAAGCAGTTCGGCGTGTTGCGCAGCATTACCTTCTATTTTAAGCTTGCGCAATTCGCGGCGCACTACAATGCGTTTCCGGGGGTAAGGGTTATGTCGCGGCTCGGGCATTTATGTTCGCAAAAACCACATTCAATACAACGGTCGACCTCTTCTTCAACCTGCGGCAGGTCCTTCAGGTTTTTAATGTGTGCCTGTTTATCGGCATTAATAATTACGCCCGGGTTAAGTAAATTTTCAGGATCGATGATTTCCTTAACGGTTTTCATTACCCGGTAAATCTCGCCACCCCATTCGGTTTCAACAAACGGCGCCATATTGCGGCCGGTGCCATGCTCGGCTTTTAATGCGCCGCCATATTTGTTTACTACCGGGTCAACCACTTCCTGTAAGAAAGTACGGTATCGCTCCACTTCGGCCGGGGTATCAAATGCTTGGGTAACTACAAAGTGGATGTTGCCATCCTTAGCATGGCCGAAAATAATGGCCCGGGTATAATTATGTTTTTAAACAACAATTGAAGGTCAGAAATAGCATCCCCCGTGCTATCAACCGGGAAAGCAATATCTTCCAATATCACCGTTGTACCGCTTGCCCTCACCGCACCTACCGCCGGGAACATGCCTTTACGCACTTTCCAAAACAGGGCCTGCTCATATGGCACAGCAGTAAAAGCGGCATTCTCTAATAGTGAAAGGTCATCAGCGATAGCTAAAAAACTATCCATTTGCACTTTCAACTCTTCCTGCGTATTGCCCAGGTACTCTACCAATAAAGCTGCCGCGCTTTCGGGCAGGGTTTTAATGATAGCAGGCATGCCTTCTATGTTTTCTATAGATTGCAGCGACGCCCTGTCCATCAACTCAACAGCAGCCGCGCCCGAAATAGTAAGCGGTGTAATAGCTTTACAAGCCGAATAGATATCCGTGAAATACAGCATCGCTGTTAGCTTCTCGGGGTAATCGTTTACGGTATTTAAAACCGCTTCGGCTATAAAGCCTAATGTTCCTTCTGCGCCTATTAGCAGATGCGCCAGTATATCCATCGGCTCCTCAAAATCAATGAAGGCGTTTACCGAATAGCCTACCGTGTTCTTGGTCTGGTATTTCCTGCGGATCTTATCATGAACTTCGGGGTTACTAATAATCTGTGTACGAAGAACTGCTAACTGTTCATATAATCCTTCCGATTCGATTTTAAACCGCTCATAATCAATTGCCGATTCGGTAGTATAGGTCTTACCGTCAGGCAATATAAAGCGGATATATTTTACGGTATGATAAGAGTTTTTGCTCACACCGCAACACATCCCGCTGGCGTTGTTTGACAGGATGCCGCCCATCATGGCAGCATTTATACTTGCCGGGTCGGGGCCTATTTTACGGCCGTACTTTTTTAGATAAGTGTTGACATTAGCACCAATAGCACCGGGTTTTACCCGCACGGTATCGCCGTTATTTTCAATGGTGATGTTGTTCCAATGCTGGCTCAAGTCAACCAAAATACCATCGGTAATGGATTGACCGGATAAGCTGGTCCCGGCGGTTCTAAATGTAATTGGGATTTGGTGCTGCACGGAAAAAGCCAGCAGGTTAATTACTTCCTCTTCGGATTTTGGAAGCACTACCGCTTTTGGGCGCAGGTAATAAAACCCGGCGTCAGATGCGGACGCAACCAGGTCGATCAAATCGGTTTTGATCCTTTCGGCAGGTAATATGCCCTCAAGTAATTTACCAATTGCAGACTCCACTATTCTCTCAGGTTTATTTCAGCGATTACGATACCTTAAAGCCGGCTAATTTAAGGCATTCATCCGGCAGGCGCTAATATTATTTTTCAGGTTTCTTATCAGATGGCGTCGCGATAACCATAAAGCCCGGCTAATTTAAGGCATTCGGCCGAAGGCAACACCCCATCTGACGATGTAGATTCAAATAAACTTGAAGCCGCGGCGCCAACACCCAGCTCCAAACATTCCTTCATGTCCTGGTTGTTATGTACACCTATTAATACGCCAGCTGCAAAGGCATCACCGGCTCCGGAAGCTCCGGCCACCTTAGCCGCGGGTACCTGTATGCTGGGTTGAAAATGCGAGTCTCCAGCTTTACTGATGGCGACAACCCCCTCGGGAAAATGCAGGATAACCCATTCATTTACACCCATACCCAACAGCGCTAAAGCAGCGTCGTAGCAACCTTTAATTATGATTTTGCCACCCGGACCAATGGTTTTAACTCCGGTTATCATGCCGGCTTCGTATTCATTAACAAACAAATAATCAACATACGGCAGCGATGAGGGTATTACATCCTTGAACCTGTCCGACCGCTCGCTTACAATATCAACCGAAGTAAGCAGGCCATATTGTTTGGCTTTCCTTAAAACTTTTGAGGCCCGTGTTGTGCCGTCAGCCTCAATAATATCTAATTGGTCAAGTAACAGCAGATAGCCTAAATGAAAGATCTTATCGTTGGATATAGCGAAATCAAAGTGTTCAATATCCAGCAGCGCATTTGCCCCGCGCTGATGAAAGAAAGTGCGTTTGCCTGTAACCCTAACGCTCATTACATCTGTATAGGATGTATGCGTCTGGTTAGTCTGGCCTATCTGGGTAGTGTTGATGCCAAGGCTTTGACAATGGCTGATGATCTGGTTACCGCGATCATCATCGCCCACCAAACCCACGCCGCTGAGCGGGAAGTTTGCCTGCAGTTTCCAAAGGTCCATAATAACATTATAGGCCGAGCCGCCATTACAACTGCTTTCGGACAAGATGTTTACCAGCTTTTCTTCCTCAGGGAAAACATCTATCAACTTTACATAGTCAACTATCCAGTTGCCGCCGACTAAAATGCCGTTTTTCATAGCTTATTTATCGCTTAGCAGTTTAACTATCGGTACCTCGTCCTCATCAATTTCGGCATAACGGCCAATGTTGGGGTCGGCAAAAAGTTATCGTTAAGGTCGTCATTAGCGGTAGATACTTCGCCGATAATGCATTCATCACTCCCCGGGTAAAACGCATGCCATATGCCCGGCTCAATAGTTATGCGCTCGCCGGCTTGTAATTTAAGCTTTGATCCTGACTGGATTGTTTTAAACTGGCCGTTAACTTTCATTTGGAACGCTGTGCCTGCTTCACCCTCAGCAGGGCTTTGCGACCACAGCTCAATTATCAATTCGCCGGTACGGCAAATAATATCTTCCTTCTTTTTTTTTTTATGGGTATGTGCCGGAGTGGTCTGTCCCTTGGCGGCATACATCAGTTTCTCGCAATACTCGGCTTCCTCGGCCAGGTTGATTAGTATCAGTCCGTATCTTTTAAAATCGCCCGTGCCAAAATCGGTAACATCCCATTTTGGGTTTGGCGGCAGCACCCAGCAATTCTTCTTAAAAAACTGGCCCGAGGTTACAATAGCTTTATTGATCTCTGATCTTTTCATACCGGTTGTTGTTGATATTCAATTTTCTCTACCGAACTATTTGCAAACGATTTTAAAGCTGCATCAAAAACATAATGACTGGCAACGGCTTCATCAGGTGTTACACAACCAAAGCGGCCGTTTAAGAATCCCTCGCGTTCGGCCACATAACCTGCCAGCATCTGCATAAAACAATCGGCAAAGCCCGGCTCAAAAATACCACCTGTAATTACCGGGAACGGAACACCTTTAAAACCAAGGTCGGTACGCTGCCAGTACTGGTCGCCTTCAATCCTGAACGTCCATAGGGCTTTGGTGTCCTTAGTGCTATATTTCACGCCACCTTTGGTTCCAAATATTTCAATATACCGGTGTTGGTTTCTCCCGGCGCTATACGTTTCATTTCTAACAGCATCGGCACCTGTTTACCGCCGATAGTTACCTGTGTGTTTAAAGTTGCATTGTTCCGTATCGCAAACGGCCATGCCGCCTTTGCCATCGGGGCGCTCGGTAACTATTTTTTGCAGGTTGGCATAAACAAGTTCCGGCCTCCAGCCTAAGCGCAGGGGTACGTGTAAAACGTGCATGCCCGGGTCGCCCATAACGCCTATCTCACCGCAATATTTAACCTGTCTTTTCCAGTTAATAGGTTTGTTAAAATCCGTGTCGCTTGAGTGCAAAAACCCGGCTTTTACCTCTATGATCTCACCCAATCGTCCCGACTTTACTTCTTCAATAACCCGTTGCGGGCCAGGCAGGAACGGCATTTCAGAACTACATCTTACAAAACGCCCCAACGCTTCACCTCTATCGCGGATAGCTAATGATGCTTCCAAATCTATACCGAAAGGTTTTTCGGCAAGCAAGTCCTTTCCTGCTTCTAATACTTCTATATAAAAATCTTTATGCAGGTTGTGCGGCAGTGCTACGTAAACTACATCTATATCTTCGCGTGCTAACAGTTCTTTATAATCGGCAGTTAGCAATTCAACACTTGATATATTTTTATACCAGACCAATACCTGCTCATTCAAATCACAAACCGCTTTCAGCTCCACTTTCGCCGGGAAATCATTAAGCGCGAACCAACGCCCAAAGGCGCTTGCTGCTTCACGGCCCATCAATCCCCCGCCAATAATTCCAATGTTAATTGTTTTCATGGTATTTTTCTAATCTTTTGTCATGCTGAGGAACGAAGCATCTGCCGGGCGTTAGCGCTTTATTAGCATACTGGCAGATTTTTCGCTATGCTCAAGAGAGTAGTTCTTCGCTATGCTCAGAATGACAAATGTTTTATTTTAATAAATGCATTACATCTGCAGGCTTAGCACCCTCGTGCACTAAAGCCATCAGCGCCTTGGTCATACCGGCAGGGTTAGCGTGCTGGATAACATTTCGGCCATAAACTATTCCTTTAACACCCTGCTGCATCAGGCCGTAGGTGCGGTCCATAATTTCTGGTCGCTGGCTTTCCCGCCGCCACGTACCAGCACCGGGATGTTGCCGGCTATCTCAACAATACGATGGTATTGCGTAACATCATCGGTGGGGTCGGCTTTTATAATATCAGCACCCAGTTCAACCCCTTGTCTTACAAGTGGGATAATTTTCGATGGATCACCATCAACCATATAGCCGCCAGCTTCCGTATTCGGACGAAAAACCAATGGCTCAATCATTAACGGCATAGCATATTGTTCGCAAACCGGCTTAATTTTAAGGATGTTTTGGATGCACTGGTCGGCCACCTCTGGCTCACCGGGGATACTGAACAGGTTTACTACCACACAGGTTGCATCTAAGCGTAAAGCCTGCTCAACCGGGTTTTCAATCATGCGGCTAAACAGCGCACGCGGCAGGTCTTTACCGTATACATTGGCAACATCGGTGCGTAACACCAATGATGGTTTGTGCCGGCCGGGTATCGACTGTAAATATTGCGCCCGGCCCACGGTTAGCTGTATCGCATCAGGAGCGGCATCAACCAAAACGTCAACCGCTTTTTGGATATTTTCTATCCCGTTTAAAAACGCGTATTCGTTAAAAAAACCGTGGTCGATAGCCACGTCAAAACAGTTGCCCGATTTGCCGTTGAATAATCTATTTAATCTGTAAGACTTCATGTTGTTGTTGTGAGGTATAATGTTGTTGATCTTATTTTTAATGTTTTTCAGACAGTACAATATTCATCACTCCGCCGTGCGAAATGTCCCTGAAAGATAGGCTACTTTGTTTATAGTTAGCGCCATTTAGTTTGATTGATTTAATATAAATGGCCGACGGGGTATTTTTGGTAACATTGATAACAAACTTCCTGCCGTTTTCAAGGTTAATGACCGCCCTGTTAAATAACGGCGTACCCAGCTGGTAGTTGTCAGCTACCGGATCGACCGGATAAAAGCCCAGTGCCGAAAACACATACCACGCGCTCATCTGGCCCGAGTCGTCATTACCGCTTAAGCCGCCGGGGCCATCAGTATATTCTTCCTCACGAATTTTAGCAACCACCTGTTGCGTTTTCCACGGGGCGTTGGTAAAGTTATACAGATATGGTGTTTGATGCCCCGGTTCGTTACCGTGCCAGTATTCATCTTTTATAAAGATACTATCCAACGCGCTCTCCAATCTATTTTTTCCGCCCATTAATTTGGTCAGCCCGGCAACATCATGCGGAACATAAAAAGTGTACTGGCGCGGGGTACCTTCGGTGATATAGGATGTTTTCCTGTCGGGATAAAACGGCGAGATCCAGCTACCGTTTGCATGTTTCGCGCGGGCCAGGCCGGTAACGGTATCAATTACGTTTTTATAGTTTTTTGAGCGATTGTACAAAGCTTCGTAATCAGCCTTATGTCCTAATGATTTTGCCAGCATTGCTAACGCGTAATCATCATAAGCATACTCTAACGTGCGCGATACCTGCTCGCCGCGGTGAGGTGCATTATCTACCGGGTCTTCCAATGGGATATAGCCATATTTCATGTACGAACCTAACGCCCGGCGGCCTTTACCTTCTTCATAATCGGCCTTTGGTGCAACTTCAAATGCGTTTTGGCGCAACAGACGGTAAGCTTCTTTCACATCATAATTCGCAATGCCTTTTAAATATGCCGACGCTATGAATGCCGCGCCGTGGTCGCCTATCATGGCGCTGGTATAGCTGTTCCAGATAGGGAATATCGGCATCCAGCCGCCCTGCTGTCCTTTTAATATTAAGGAGTGTACGATATTGCTTACCAACTTAGGCTGTAATATTTCCAACAACGGCAGCTCGGCACGGTAAATATCCCACATGGACATATCGCAATAATAGTTTTTCCCGGCTCAACTTTAGCTGTTTGGTATTGATGCGCAAATACCGGGAAAGTACCCTCGACATCATTATATAACCTTGGTGCTTGCAAACTATGAAAAAGTGCTGTGTAAAAGATATGCTTGTTCTTTTCATCGGCATCCGTTACCCGGATCTTGTTTAATGCTTTTTCCCGGCAGCTGCCGCTTTGGCTCGTACACCATTAAAATCCCAGCCGGGTATCTCAGTTTCCAAATTTTTTCTTGCTGCCGCGATGCTGGTAAATGATGTCCCGATTTTTATCCGCACCACTTCGCCTTTTGTCACTTTAAAACCGAGATAAGCGCCGATATCTTTTTTATCCGCAATGCTATCCGCAGCAAAATGACTATCACCTGTAAACACACCGCCATTAGCCGCGATGCTTTCAACCCTCATTACAAAGTAACCGCTAAAACCCGCAGGTTTACCACTGCCTACATAGATGCGATACGCAGGATTATATCCCGAGACCTCATTAGCTGAACGGTTAACATAAATATGCGCTTTGCCTTTGTCACTATTTGGGGTAACCAGTAAATAAAGGCTGTCGTCCTTACTTGCCGTAAACTGCATGATACCGCAACGAGCGGTGGCAGTTATCTCGGTTACTAACTCATTATCGGTGAATTTGGTTCGATAATAATCTGGCCGGGTAATTTCGTCAGCATGCGAAAAAGCTGCAGATACTTCCACGTTAGCTGTAACTAATTTACCAGTTACTGGCATAATGGTAACGCTGCCATAATCGGGCACGCATGATCCGCTTAGCCAGTGTGTGCCCCTGAAGCCACTCATCGTTCTGTCCTGATAAATGTAAGGCGGCACACATTTGGTTTCTAACCGCTGGGTTTGCGGTGTCCATTGTGTCATACCAAACGGTACGCCTACAGCCGGGATTGTATTAGCCCGTTGCTCGGTACCGGCACCGTGTTTACCTGCCGATAACGTAGTACTTGGTGCCGTACCAACATATGGGTCGACATATTTAAGCAATCTTTTATTTTGGGCATGAGTATTGCTTACAACTGTAAAGAATAAAAAAGCAGCAAGCAATCTTTGCATATTATGTTCTAAGTTATTTTATCACATTGAGCATGCCAATGGACGGTACGGTTTATAAAAACCAAACATATAAAAGTTATCTTGTATATACAAGTTGTTTGTTAAACTTTTTAAAACCTTGTTTACAGTGTTTTAAGCTTAACATTACTATATTTGTAGTTACATCGGGCCTAAATCTATGAGTAAAAAGA
This sequence comes from Mucilaginibacter humi, assembly GCF_013087555.1. Lineage (NCBI taxonomy): Bacteria > Pseudomonadati > Bacteroidota > Sphingobacteriia > Sphingobacteriales > Sphingobacteriaceae > Mucilaginibacter > Mucilaginibacter humi. The sequence goes on along the minus strand of NZ_JABFCR010000010.1, from coordinate 37,675 downwards.
AGTAATTCACCTATATAAAAAAGTAATCGAAGACCTAAGGGCTGCCATTGAAGACGGCACTTATAAAACCGGCGATCTCCTGCCTTCAGAAAACGAGCTTTGCCGATCATACGATACTACCAGAGTTACTATCAGGCAGGCGTTATCTGCGCTGGCCAACATGGGTTATATTACCCGTAAGCATGGCAAGGGCAGCATCGTTTCTCAACCCAAATCAGGTCTGGGTATCCTGTCATTAAGTGGTGTAACAGCCGGCATTGGTACCCAAAAGCTAACTACATCTATTTTGCAAAAACCGGTTAAGCAAGACTGGCCCGACGATTTCTTTTTTACAATAGATGATAGCGAAATTAAAAATGGCTGCATCTTTTTTCTCGATTAAGGCATATTGATGATACACCTGTTTTGTACGAAGAAACCTTCATCACCAATGTTGATCTTCCCCGTTTTTCGTCAAGGAACCTTGAAAACCGTTCATTATTTAAAATATTGAAGGAGTTTTATAACATTGAAGTAACCGAAGGCGAGCAAAAGATCTGGGCAATCCATGCCGATAAAAACATCAGCGCGCTGCTTAATATCAAAACATCGCACCCTATAGTACACATGAAACGCCGGCTACAAACCAATAATAAAGATGTGAGGATCTACTCGTCGTTGTTTTGTAATACCGAAGAGAATTTCCTGCGGGATAGTTTCTAATCCTGCTGATCTATAGCTTGCATCTTTAATGCCTTTTTATCTATTTTTAACTTATATATCACATCGCCACAGGCAAAAAAGTAAAAGTTAAAACAAACGGAAGAATCAAACTGATACATCCGTTAAAGGGAGCTATGGATAAACGAAAATTTTGGTGGGCGATTTTTATAATGATGGTGTTATGTACCATCACTTATTCCAATCATTTTCAAAACGATTTTCACTTTGACGATTCGCATACTATCCAAAACAATGTTTATATCCGTAATATCCATAACATCCCGCTGTTTTTACTGATGGCAGTACCAGCAGCACTTTACCGCAAAATCAATCGTACCGGCCAATAGTAACTACTTCGCTGGCTGTTGACTACTGGTTAGGCGGGGGTATTACCTGTTCTTTTTCACTTGGATACTTTCCTGTTGTTCCTGTTGCAAGGTTTGTTAATGGTTTGGTTTTTCAGGAAGATATTTAATTTGTCCGCCTCTGATGCCAAGGTCAACACCTGCATCGCCCTTATTGCCGCCACATTTTACTTATTACACCCAGCTATAGCAGAGACGGTTAATTATATTATAGCGCGGTCCGACTTACAATCTACCTTAGCGGTTGTAGCCGCGTTTATAATCTATCAGCACTCAGAACGGGCCAATAGATCTTATTTATACCTTATCCCCATAATTATAGGCGCATTAGCCAAGCCAACCGCAATTATGTTTGCGCCGATGTTATTTTGCTACGTTTTGTTGCTTGAGGAGCAATTAAGTCTTACAGATATTTTTAGCAAACTCGTGTTTACCGTTGTTAAAAAGACGCTTCCCGCTTTTATTTGCTGTGCATTTTTGTACTGGCTACAGGACCATCTTACCCCAAAAACCTGGCAGCCCGGCGGCACCTCCCCTTTACAATATTTAATAACCCAACCCTTTGTTATTACTCATTACTTCCAGATGCTTTTTTGGCCTAATGGCTTAAGTGCGGATTCGGATTGGGGTTTAATCCCCGGCATATCCGACTGGCGTTTTATTGCCGGCGCCACATTTATTTTGGTTATGTTGATGATAGCTTTTTTACCTCACGCAAAAAGAGTTAAGGCCAATAAGCTTTGGGATACTGTGGTTCTTTTTAGCGTTATTGCCTACGTCCAGCATTATCCCACTGGCCGAGGTGTTGAATGACCACCGGATGTTCTTCCCCTTTGTGGGCCTTATAATTAGTGTAAGCTGGGCTGTTGCCTTATTGGTTAGAAGCTATCCGCCTAAATACAAAGCAGCGCTCATAACAGTATTAGTTATTATGGTTGGTTCAAGCGCTTATGCTACCCGGCAACGTAACCAAGTTTGGTATAGCGAGGAAACGCTATGGCATGATGTTACTATAAAAAGCCCCAACAATGGCCGCGGCTTAATGAACTATGGGCTCAGCAAAATGGCAACGGGTGATTATGCTACCGCTAACATTTACTATACCCGCGCGCTAAAGTTATTGCCAAGTTATTTTAGTTTGTATGTTAACCTCGGCATTTTAAAAGCCGCAATGGACCAGCCGGTCTTAGCCGAAAACTATTTTAAAATGGGGCAGGCCTATGGCGCCAATTATCCCGACGCTTATATTTATTATGGTCGCTTTTTAAATCAACAACACCGTTATGCTGAAGCCATAACCAACTTGCAGCAGGCCATATCCTTATCACCGGGGAATATTTATGCACGCATAACCTTAATGGACGTTTATCAAAATATCGAAAATTGGGCTGCCTTAAATGCAATGGCCCTGCAAACACAACGATTAGTGCCCGATAATATAGAAACGCAAAAATACCTGAAAGCAGCCGAAACCGGGAAAAGCAAAATTGATATTGAAGCAGAACAAGTTAAAGCTTCGCCAACGGCAGAGAAATACGGCGTTAAGCTTATCTTATTACAACGCGGCGCGTTATCAACAATGTATTGATGCCAGCATAAATGCCATTAAATTAAAGCCCGCCTTCCCCGAAGCCTATAATAATATTTGCGCCGCTTATAATAGATTAAGACAGTGGGCTAAGGCTATTGAGGTTGGCGAGAAGGGCTTGAAACTTAAGCAGGACAACCAGTTGCTGAAAAACAATTTGGCCGAGGCTTATAAGAACCTTCCGCATAAATAAGTCTTAAGCAATTTTTGTTGAAGAGCCGGGTTAATCTTTCTGCCAACATGCAACTTCCCCCTTTGTATTACTAATTCAAAACGACCAGCTATTCTGTTTTATCTTCTAACAATAAATACAGCTAATATCGTAATAGCTACACTTTTACAGAGAAATTTAATTGTATATCTTTGCAAGGTTGAGTGAATAAATTTGATTCTGTCAGGGATCTTTTTAACTAACTCATATTATTGTCCGGGAGTGTTGGTAGCACTTCCGGATTTTTTGTGAATAAGCTTGGAAGTTGATCATAATAGCCGATACAGCCTTGTAACTATCCCTGATTGTATATCGATACTATCAGGCTGGAAGTTGTAAAGTAAATGGCGATTATAAGTAAGTTTATAAGTCTTTAAAAACCGCTATCATCTAAAGCGAATGTATTTTTGCGTGCCTTCCATTTGCCGCGGGTAAAGTCAGGAAATTCCTGTGGAGCATTGCCTTCTTTTATTGATTTGGTTGATAACGGCGCTATCACGCTCATGGTCATTGAGTCATAAACATCAATAGGGGTTTGTTTTTTTCTGTTTAACCGCCAGCACAAACGCGTTAAACACGTACCAATCCATACCACCATGGCCTGCCCCAGCGGCATCGCTGGCGTATTTTTTCCAAAGGGGATGATCGTATTTATCCAGCCATGTTTTAGCCGGTTCCCACATATCATGTTGTTTAGTTTCGTGGTCGATATAAATGCTTTGGTTCACATCCATCCAAATTCCCTTTGTGCCATCTATCCTGAATCCTAACGAATATGGCCTTGGTAAATGCGTATCGTGCGTTAGCAGCACAGTTTCACCATTGGCGCAGTTGATCATAGTCTGGGTGATATCACCATTTTTGTAGTTAATTTTGGATGGCGCACTGCCTGGCGATACTTCATTGGCATAAGCCGCCAATCCACGAGCTTTACTGGTGTAGGATGACATGCTTGTAAACCTGTTACCCCGGTTAATATCAATATAATTCATTACCGGGCCGGCTCCGTGTGTCGGGTAAAGGTCGCCCACCTGATCTATGTTAAACTGCGTGCGCCATTGTGCTTCACTGCTTGCCTCTGGCCCATATTTAACCCCATCAGTAAACAAAACCTCGCGCAGATTATGCTGGTAGCCCCCTCAACATGTAGTACCTCGCCAAATACGCCATTACGCACCATATTTAAGGTAGCCATTACATCACGGCGATAGCATACATTCTCCAGTGTCATGTAGGGGATCCCTGTTTTTCGGATGTGTTGACAATGTCCCAATGCTCCTGCACAGTTAGGCCGGCAATAACCTCGCAACCTACATATTTGCCGGCCTTCATGGCATCTATAGATTGCGGATGATGAAACTGCCATGGCGTAGCGATTATTACCGCGTCGATATCCTTGCGGTCCAATAGTTTTTTATAGGCATCCAGTCCGCCGGTATATTCGGCAGCAGCCGGGCGGCCCTTTTTGGCTATGAATTCGCGGCAGCGTTTTAATGAGCTTTCCTGCGTATCGCATATGGCTACTATGTCTACATCATTGCGTAGTGTGGCTGCTGAGATATGGCTCATGCCGCGGGCACCTACGCCTATATATCCTAATCTGACTTTGTCTGCCACACCTGCAAAAAGGCTGCCCGAAGGTAAAATGGTTAAACTGGCCGTGGCTATTGCACCGGCAGCTATAAATTCTCTACGTTCCATTGGTTTATTGGTTTGAATAAACTAATGTAAATAAAAACCCGGCTTACTATAAACCAGGGTTTTAAGGAATAAGCAAGTGCATTAACTGCACTCTACAAATATTTAACGTTGACTATGATGCTTTTGCAAGCACCAGCATTTTAGTCATCTCTTTCGGAGCTTCTTTTCGGCGTACTTTACGATCGATATCAGCGTACTTTTGACGCAGCTTCTTTATCATCTCAAAGCTAAAAGCATCATCTATAGGCAAGTGATATTGGCATACAGTTTTTGCATGTAAAGCCAACCTATCGGCCGGAACCTTAAGGTTTTCGTGGTTAATATGGGTAAGACCTGTCTGGCGGTCGGTATCAAATATTACAAACGTATCAATTTGTCTTCCTTTGTTATCAGTATACACAACTGACGCGTTTTGATGATAGTATTCCATGATAATTAATTTATAAATTAAGCAGCTTGTTTTAAACGGAATTGCTGCAAATCTTCCACTAACATTTCGCGTAACTCAATGTCTAACGCCTTTAATAATATGGCGGTTGTGATATCTATATTTTCCATAATGATTGGTTTGATGTTTTAATAAATGCCAAAACTGTGCCACCTGTACTTTAAGCATAAAAACTATGTTAAAACCCCGTTTACGTACATTTTTATAGACAATACCCTTTGTGCCGGGTAGACACTCAATAAAAAAAAAGGATGGTTGCTTTAGTTGGTAAAGCCGGAACTTATTGGACATCGACCCAGACCGTACCAAATAGCAACTGAGTGCGGGCAATAAATTTCTGATGATAATGCTGTGGATCAGAAGGTGCCGACCCTGCATTTACTAAAAAAGGCCCCTGAGATCTCAGGGGCCTTTTTTATTTTTTACTATTTTAGTTACTTACATCGTCATTATTTATACCCCGCTTATTTTTCTTTATCGATTCTTTTAATTTTCCGAATTTATAGCTCAGGGAACCGCCGAAGGAACTAAAGTTCTGCTGATCATGGCTTACCCGGTCAAAATTTGGCCCGAATGAGTTTGTGGTGTTAACACGGTAGCGTTTGTATGGATTATTGGTGAAGGCTGAAAAGGTTAGCTTGTCTTTAATAATATCCTTGCTTACGTTTAATGATGAGCTGATATACGCGTTAGATTGCTGCTGGACAGTAAGCTGGCCGCCATTTACATAGATATTAATACCGGTTCGCCAGCCATTGCTTAGCTTCAAGCCCGAAGCGATATTGGCGTTAAACATAAATCCGTGGTTTTTATGGGCTGGCCATTACTTATCCCGGTTGCCCAACCATGCATCAGGCCGCCATTAAGGCTTAGGTTCCAAATAGAAGTTAGCGGGTAATTAAAGTTTACATTAGTTCCTAATGCTTTAGCGGTACCGGTATTTTCAAAACGTGTACGGGTAATATTAGTTAATTCATCATAAGAAGATACCGGGAAAATAAGTCCCCGGATCCAATTGTACTGCAAGCTAACAAACAGGCTTCCTTTTTTGGTCCAGTCAAACCCAAGCCTTACCTGGTTACCCTTGGTAGGGCGCAGGTCGGGGTTGCCTGAAGTTTCAAATGTGGGGTTAGACCGGTCGACAAAAGGGTTTAACTGGTTAATACCCGGGCGCTGAATGCGCTGGTTCCAGCCAAAACTAATGCCTGTGGTTTTAAAACGCCTGCTCAGGGCTACTGCAGGTACTACACTAAAATACTTCTGTGATACCTGCGAAGCGGTTGACATAAAGTCGGCATTGATATCTGTATATTCAACTCTGACACCGGCTTTTACCGACCACTTGTTTATAACGTATTGATAAGAGTTGTAACCGGCCAAAATAGTTTGCCTGTTATTAAAAGTGTTTGTTTTTGATGGATCGGCTAAATAGTTCCCACTCGCGTCGGCTGATAAATATTGAAAGTCACTTTCGTTATATCGCACAATTACTTTTGCACCCGCCTCGATATTGATCTTATTAACCGGATACACATGATCTAACTGCACGGTATGCTCGCTCATTACGCTTTTATTAGCCTGGCGAAAATCAGGCAGTGTATAGTTTATCCTGTTATTAAAAAGCTGATCAGCATTTTGATGGTTTACAAAGCCGAAATAACGGTAAGACAAAGTAGTCAACTGGTTTTTGTTTCGGCGGTAGCCCTTTTGATAGTTAATAGCCAGGTCCGCGCCTTTTCCATTATTATCATTATCTGTCAGCAGGTCATATCCTTGTGTAATAGCGCCCCCATTACGTAGTACTGAATTTTGAGACGCCCGCCCGGTTCCATCACTTCCGTTTAGGTTAAACTGACCCGAGAGCAGGTTCAGCGAATCGATCTCATAGCTTAATTCCATACCCAGGTAAGCATTTTTACCATCGCTCTTGCGGTCGCCGTACTGGAAAAGGGTTGAAGACAGATCCTTACTTGTGCGCAAAACATCATTTATTGTTGCAGGGTTGTCAGACAAACCCGCGCCGCCAAATGCCGACAAACCAAACTTGCCCGATTTGGTGGTGAATGCCCCGCCTACAGTAGGGCCGCCCGTAGGAAAGCGTTCGTTCACGCTAAGGTTGCCGTTATAACCATCGTCTACAGTTTTATTGGTGATGATATTGATAATGCCGGCCAAACCCTCTGCATCATATTTAGAAGAAGGTGTAGTAATAACCTCGATTTTTTGGATGCTGGAAGCGGGCATACTTTTTAATACGTCTTTTGGATTTCGCTCCAGCAAACTCGATGGCTTACCATTAATAAAAATCCGATAGGCCGGGCTTCCGCTTACCGGATGTTGTCTTCAGCATCAACAGTTAGTAAAGGCACCTTTCGCATCATTTCTAATACATTGTTAAATTTACTTGTAGCATCGGCCTGTATATCGTAAGTAATCCGGTCGGCTTCCTGTTTAATTACCGGGCGACTTGCTGTTATGGATACGGTTTTAATTTGCGTGCTTGACGCGTTAATCACCACATCTCCTAAATCAAGCAGCTTACCATCGGTAGAGATACTCATGGATTTACCCGTATAGCCAACCAGTGTAAAGCTGATCGTAAACTTCCCCGGCTTAACATCGGTGATGGTGAAGGTGCCATCCAGCTTGCTGACAACCGTTTTTACCTGTTGGCTGCTTGAGTTTTTAAGTGCCACCGTTGCAAACTCGGCAGGCTTGCGGGTTAGTGAGTCTATAAGCCGCCCTTTGATATTGTTACCGCCGGCGGGGCTTTGTGCAAGTGCTGCGTATACCCCAACTAACCAAAGCAATAGGGTTAAAGTAGTTTTCAGTTTCATTTTTAAGTCGTTTTTTGGGTTAGACTACACAAGTCCGTACTATGTTACACATAGTACTAAAATAATGCATAGAACTTTATCAAAGGTGATTATGGCTTACTCATAAACTACCCAATCCGACTCACAATAATCTACAGATAAAACTAAAATTTCCTTTACCTTAGTTTTATAAACCGTCAGACCATTAAGCTATATCATGAAAAAACTGCTGCCCTTACTATTGCTGCTGATAAATGTGTCCGCCCTGCGCGCGCAAAATGCTCAGCCATTATCAATTGTCCCATACCCTATAAGTGTTAGTACCACGGCTTCAAAATTTGTTATATCCAAAAACACCGTGATACGTATTGACGCTAATAATGCCGAACTCCGCCAGATAGCGCAAACTATGGCAGGCGAGCTTAAGAACCATGTAGGTGGTATAGTTGCCATCGCGACAAATAATAGCGGCAAGGTCGCCAATAGCATCGTTTTAACGCTAAACAGCACAGCCGATACTTTGGGCGACGAAGGCTATAAACTATCCGTACATCCGGATGGCATCATTATCAGCGCCAATAAGCCGCAGGGTATATTTTATGGGCTGCAAACTTTTAAACAATTATTACCAGTTAGGGCTACGGGCTCAACTGTTACCATACCTGCTACTAATATCATTGATAAGCCCCGCTTTAAATGGCGCGGCCTGATGCTGGATGTCGGCCGGTATTTCTACTCGGTTGATTTTATTAAGAAGTATCTTGATTATATGGCCATGTATAAACTCAACACTTTTCACTGGCACCTAACCGAAGATCATGGCTGGCGCATAGAGATAAAGAAATATCCAAAGCTCACCCAGGTTGGCGCCGGCGCGCAGGTACACAGTTCGATCGTGCGGCTAACCGTAGATAACAACCCGCATGGCGGTTATTATACGCAGGACCAGGTGCGCGAAATTGTAGCCTACGCCAAAGACCGTTATATAACCGTAGTGCCCGAGATAGAAATGCCAGGCCATTCGTTAGCCGCGCTGGTGGCTTACCCCGAGCTTTCATGTACCGGCGGTCCGTTTAAAATGCCGGTTTTATGGGGCATACAGAAAGATGTTTACTGCCCGGGTAACGAGCAAACCTTTACCTTTTTGCAGGATGTGTTGACCGAGGTGGCTGCTTTATTCCCCGGCCCTATTATTCATATCGGCGGCGACGAATGCCCTAAGGACCGCTGGAAGCTTTGCCCTAAATGCCGGCCCGCATCAAAGCCGAGGGTTTGAAAGATGAGCACGAGCTGCAAAGCTATTTTATTAAACGGATTGAAAACTTCCTGCTTACTAAAACAAACGCATCATAGGTTGGGACGAGATCCTGGAGGGCGGACTGGCGCCTAACGCGGCCGTGATGTCATGGCGGGGCATAGCCGGCGGCATAGCGGCAGCTAAACAGCACCACGATGTAACTATGACCCCAAGCAACTTTATGTACTTCGACTATTACCAGGGCGAACCTTATAACGAGCCCGTTGCCATTGGCGGCTTGCTGACGTTAGAGAAGGTCTACTCGTACGAACCCGTGCCTGCCGAGCTGACTGCCGATGAAGCCGTATATATTAAAGGCGTGCAGGCCAATGTATGGTCGGAGTTTATACACTCGGCCGAGAAGGTGGAGTATATGACGCTGCCCCGCGCCGCCGCCATGGCCGAAGTAGCCTGGACACCCGCCCGATTGAAGAACTGGGAAGGTTTTAAGGACCGCATGGAGACGCAATACCAACGCTATGACGCTATGGGTATCAACTACTCAAAAAGCGCTTACAACGTTTGGCAAACCGTTAAAACCGACGCGGCAACCAAGCAGGCCACCATTACCCTTACCACCAACAGCGCCCGGCCCGAGATCCATTACACCACCGATAGCACCGAACCTACCCTAACCTCGCCGGTTTATAAAGCACCTTTCCGGCACGTACGCCGGCCATCATCAAATCGGCTACTTTTAAGAATGGTAAGCAGGTGAGTAAGGTAAGCGTAACGGCTGTTAACCCGGAACATGCGGTGTATGAGGGGAGGTGATCAGGGCGTTCCCGCTGATAGAAGCGGGCCGTGCTATCCGCTTATACTGCGCGAGGCCTTAGCCACTGGCCTGCGCTGAGGTCCTCGAAGGGGCCGGTATCCGCTCCTCTCACTAACGCAAGGTGTCCGTCCGCAAAGGGGGCGGGACAGGTTGGACGAGGCGGACAGGCTTAACCCACATCATCTCCGCCCTGTCATCCTGAGCATAGCGAAGGATCTTCTACACGCGATAAGTAAGGCTACCTGTCATTCTTACAAGATCCTTCGCTCTCGCTCAGGATGACAATCTTGGCGGTGTCCGTCCGCAAAGGGAGCGGGACAGATTGGACGGGGCGGACAGGTTATAACCTACATCATATCCGCCCTGTCATCCTGAGCATAGCGAAGGATCTTATACACGCGATAAGTATAAACGCTACCTGTCATTCTTACAAGATCCTTCGCTCTCGCTCAGGATGACAAACTTGGTGGTGTCCGTCCGCAAAGGGAGTGGGACAGGTTGGACGAGGCGGACAAAGGTTACAACCCAACCTCACCACCACGTCATTGCGAGATACGAAGCAATCTCTACACTGACTACCAGTCATCTATGTGACGTTATTGCATAATCATGACAATACTCACCCAAAAAGATCAGAAGTTCTGACAGGATGGCGTACAACAACGTTTAAAACTAAGCGTTGTAGAAAGAAAACCTTAAGTGGTCTGAAAATTGTGGGCTAAAAATCACCTAATTGTAAATGATTAAACGCAAAACAGCCAGCAATTCCAGTTATGAAGGAATGGAAAAAGGGAGTTGCAACCCCCATTTTTGATAAGCACGTCCCGCAAAAGACGCTACAAACATAATATAATTAATTTAATTGCAAATATTAATTAAAATTATTTGCCTGCAGCTTATTAAATCTTAGTGATAAACAATTAACAATTACAGGCGGCGGGATGCCGCTAAACTAAACAATTTAAAAGAGCTATAGATATATAGTTCAATCTATATCACATGAGAATAATAAAAAAAGAATAAGAAATGTTGATTCTTATTTATTAGGAATAAATAATGGAGAAAATTTTTACATATCAAGCCCAGCAATAACTGCTGTCAATCAAAATCGATTTATTGATGTAGGCTTTGCGGCTCCTTTCAATATCGGAGATCAAGTTTTGCCAGCTATAAAAGGTTGGATATCAAGATTTAATGCAAGAGGTAGTTATATTTTACTAAGGCATTTGCCTAAAGAACCGGCACAGAGAGAAGGCCGAGTTCAAGATTGGCATGGATACTGGCACACAGTTACAATTAACTATGAAAGGTATCAAAGACAAATTATACCTGCGCCGCTGACGGAACTGCAAATAATCGAAAATTTGCAAAATGCTAAAATAGCACGATCTCCCTTACTTGTTAATAATGTTGCGAACCAAGCTAATATTAAACATATAATTAACCTTTTCTTAGAGCTGTTTGGAGAGTGTGAGCTATTACAAGAAAACTTGTTACCAGCTTTAAACGTGCCTATCACAAGGTTAAATTGGGATATTTTGCCTCCGTGTAATTACCCATGGGCTACTTTACAACCACGAATTCAGACTGTGTTAAACAATTTGCCTGTTGCTAGAAGGGGCATCATCCAAGAAAGATTTGAGTATCTTAGTTCATTTACGCCAAATTTCGTAGCTACTGGTCGCGCTGGTTTTAAAGGATATTATATATTTGGATTTCAAGGTAAAGAATTTTTTATACTTGAAAGCATGTTTGAAGGTAATGCCACTTACGTGTTAGGTCAAGACTGGAATCAAATCGCTCAGCTATCAAAAGCTGAAATATTAAATAACAATTTACACCTACATCGTTTTTTACACAATATTACGTGGCAAGCACAAATAAATAATATAATGTAAACAACAAGTGTTCCTATAATCATTTCCAAAATGATTATAGGAATTACTCTCCTGTCCGTCCGTCCACTCCCCGTCACTTTCAGACGGTCGGACATACTATAACTCTGCGTTTAGGTCAACATCATCTAAATAGTTTTCTGCGCTTGTTTGGCTTATCTGCTTTTCTGTAAAAGCGCTTTGGGATGAGTGTATACTCACCAGCCAATCCGCTATATCCATGCCCGGGGTTTGTTCCTCGGGTGAGAGATCTTGCAAAAACTTGCCCATGCCGAAACGGGTGCCGGGCATTTTGGCTTTTAGCTGGTTCATTTTCTTTTCCCATTTGGGGTAGGCGTCAAGGTCGGGTACCAGCATTACCTGGCGGCCGTGCAGTATGCGGCATTTCTCGTACGTAAGGCCCTCTAAGCTGCCTGCGGCTACCCAGATATGCTCGGGCATGTAGCCCGCGGCTATTACGGCTGTCTTTTCGCTTTCAACAATCGCTATGATCTCTTTGCCGCCGGGATAGATGAGGTGCTCGCCGAAGAAAACCTGTTGCAGGTTATATTTAGGCAGTTTAAGCAACGTATGCGCCCGGCTATGTGCGCGTAGGGTTGTTTAACGCGCTTGCCGGTATAGGGGTCGTACAGCATTATTTTGCCGGTACGCACTCTGTCCTTACGGTCAACCTGCCAAAATATGGTGGCATGGGGCCAGAGTTTGGCGGTGCCTATATGGTAATCCTCTATAAGCCTGTTTAACGTTTCATGGTCAAATATACCGCTCAGGTATTCCACAAAGTCGTTCAGTTCGGGCGGCCGGTTTAATGATTTCTCAAACAGTTTAGTCGGGATAAAGTCGGGCTTTTGTGGTGGCGGGATATATTTAGGCTCACGCTTTTTAGTTGGCTTTAACGCAGGGTTGGCGGCAAAGTATTGCTTAGGTGTAAAGTGATAGCCGCAGTTGGTTTCGCGGTCGCATTTGCCAACGTGGCCGGCAAGGTGTTCGCCGGTTTCGGTATCAATGTAGCGGGTAAACTTGTGCGGCTCGTCGCATTGCGGGCAGGTGTAGCGTGATTTTTTGGTTTTGTAGGGTTCGAGGGTGTAACGGTGTGTTGTCATTGGATTATTGGTTATTGGATAATTATGGCGCTATTAGTTCCCCTCTTGAGAGGGGGCGCGATTGGTTGTGCGGTTGCAGGGGTGTGTTATGCGCGCGAAAGGACACACCCCTCCTCCCCTCTCAAGAGGGGAATCGCACCGGCCCGACGCTTTTTGCTTGGAGCATCGGGGGTGTCCGTCCGTCAGATAGGTAGCGGCACCTGGTGCGGACGGACGCTTTTACGGCAGTTAGGCTTCTTTATTTGATGCCGCTTTTATCAGCCTGTCGGCTTTCTGGAAGGATATGCCCATTGTTCGGCCTATTTCGCGCAGGCTTTTGCCTTGCAGTTTTAGCTCGATGGCCTGGTCAATCAGGTTATCGCTTAATGCTTCGCGCTGCTTGCTTAAGTGATCCCACTCTTGCCCAAAGCCTATAAATTCATACTGCAAAAAGTTATGCGGTTTAGCAATGTTAAACAGGCATATCTTATCGGCACCATATACCTGCTCGGTATTACGCTGTTTAATTTGCTTTAAGTACCGCAGGTTATTATCAACCTGGCTTTCGCCAATAGCAAAGCTGCTATCGCAAAAGTTCATCAACATTTTACTACCCTGCAAATCATTACGGGTAATAGCCTGGGGTCATATCGCGCTTAGGCGTATGTGCCAGTACCAAAATAGACAGGCCGTATTTGTTTTTTAATGCTTTTAGCTGTTTCATCAATGGTAAAGCATCTTTTGCCTGTTCATTCTCGGTACCTAAATAAGTGATGTTATCAATAATAATAACCTTCGCTTTAGTTTGATTGATATACCTTTCTAACCTATGGCTTAGGTACTGGTTAAAATTGGTAAAGCCCTCAGGCAGTTCCATGTCATTAAGTTGAGCACGGTACAGATCATCCCTGAAAATGTAATGTTGGGCAAAATCAACACTGTAACGTGCTTCAAATTGTTTCTCGGTTAACTCGAAATCGTAGTACAGTACTTCTTGCCTGTCGGCTTCCAAATCAAACGGACCGATAGCACAGCCATTGTTAATAGAGTTGGCAATTTGTACTGCAAGGATAGATTTACCCAAGTTACTATCGGCAAACATGATGCAGAGTTCGCCTTCATACCAAAATTTATCAAATAACATTTTTGGTACCTCGTGGGTGCTGGCTTCTTTTAACCGTGTGTTGGCGCTACGCACTTTAAACAGGTCATCGCTTTTTTCAAGGTCATCCTGTTCTCGTTGCCATTGCTCAAACTCCGCTTGTAGTTTAGCAAATCCTTCATGTGGATCGGTTTGGTTTTGTGGTGTTGTCATTTATGGTAAGTTTTAAAAAATTGCAAGATTTTTTTTTTAAAATACCCCTCCTACAGCCTACCTACAGGGTAGATGGCTTTGGTTGCCGGTGCAAAGAGCAACTATATAGACTATGTAATTGGTAAGCTTGTCCGTCCGCGAAAGGTGCAGGACAGAATAAAACGGTCGGACAAACTTTAAATGAAAGAATATAGACGGAGGGTTATATTCATTACAAATATAAAGATAAATATTTATTAATAAAGAATAATCTTTAATATTTATTTTTTATTTGTCCGTTCGTCCATTTTGTCTAAGGCAGGTAGCGGACGGACAACGTTAAGGATTGCAGCGGATACCGGCCCCGTGGCTAAGGCCCGTGGAGTATGAGCGGAAAGCCCGGCCCCGATTTCAATCGGGGAAACGCCCAAAACAAAAACGGCCCGAGATCATCTCCCGGGCCGCTTCCAATTGTTGTAAGTTTTAAATATTATTCGCCGCCACCGTCGCCGCCATTTACGCTGGCTTCGCGGAACAGCTTGGCGCTGAAGAAATCATTATTCATACGGCTGATGTTGGTCAGCGTGATTTCTTTAGGGCATTCGGCTTCGCAGGCACCGGTGTTGGTACAGTTACCAAAACCTTCTTCGTCCATTTGCGCAACCATAGCCTGTACACGGCTGTAACGCTCGGGCTGGCCCTGCGGCAACATACCTAATTGCGATACCTTGGCCGATACAAACAGCATAGCCGAAGCATTTTTACAAGCCGCCACGCAAGCGCCGCAACCAATACAGGTAGCACTGTTGAAAGCCTCGTCGGCAATTACTTTAGGAATAGGGATGATATTGGCATCGGGCACACCGCCGGTATTTACCGATACGTAACCACCGGCCTGCTGGATACGGTCGAACGCCGAACGATCAACCGCCAGATCTTTTATAACCGGGAAAGCTGCCGCGCGCCATGGCTCGATGGTAATCGTCTCGCCATCCTTAAAGCTACGCATGTGCAGCTGGCAGGTGGTTATCGCACGTTTTGGCCCGTGTGGCTGGCCGTTAATGTATAACGAGCACATACCGCAAATACCTTCGCGGCAATCGTGGTCGAAATGGATAGGGTCCTCGCCTTTAACGGTCAGGCCCTCGTTTACCAC
Organism: Mucilaginibacter humi; assembly: GCF_013087555.1. Taxonomy (NCBI): domain Bacteria; kingdom Pseudomonadati; phylum Bacteroidota; class Sphingobacteriia; order Sphingobacteriales; family Sphingobacteriaceae; genus Mucilaginibacter; species Mucilaginibacter humi. The sequence goes on along the minus strand of NZ_JABFCR010000010.1, from coordinate 22,345 downwards.
ATCCAGCATTTCCAGGAATGACATATCAGGCGAGATGTTCTCGGCCGGATAGGTTACCATTTTGCCTGAACTGTTAGCATCTTTCTGACGCCAAACTTTCAGGGTTAATTTCATATTTCCGTCGCTCATATTATTGATCTTGAGTCTAAAAAAGTCTTATTTATAAGAACGTTGTGAAGGATGAACAAATTCAAAGTTCAGGGCTTCTTTATGTAATTCTTCAGGTTGGTTATCGCCTTTATATTGCCATGCACCTACAAACGAGAACACCTCATCGTTACGCAATGCTTCACCTTCCGGCGTTTGCGATTCTAAACGGAAGTGGCCACCGCATGATTCATTGCGCATCAACGCGTCATCAACCATCAGTTCGCCCAGTTCCGGGAAGTCGGCCACGCGGCCGGCTCTTTCCAACGAATTATTTACTTCTTCGTTAGCGCCAACTACTAAGGCGTTTTTCCAGAAATCGGCACGTAGTGCTTGTATCAATCCTTTTGCTTTGGTCAGGCCTTCGGCAGTACGGGCCATACCGCAATACTCCCACATAATGTGGCCAAGGTCGCGGTGGTACTCGTTAACCGTTTTAGTGCCTTTAAGGGCTAATAGTTTAGCTATTCTATCGGTAACATCCTTCTTAGTTTGCGCGAATGCCGGGTGGTTAGCATCAACCGGTTTTGGGCCGATGGTAGCCAGGTAATCGCCTAAAGTATATGGGATAACAAAATAACCATCAGCTAATCCTTGCATCAATGCCGAGGCACCTAAGCGGTTTGCGCCGTGGTCGCTAAAGTTACACTCGCCCAAAGCATACAGGCCCGGTACGTTGGTGCTTAAGTTATAATCAACCCAAAGGCCGCCCATGGTATAATGCACAGCTGGGTAAATACGCATTGGCTGGGTGTATGGGTCCTCGTTGGTTATCTGATAGTACATATCAAACAGGTTACCATATTTGGCCGATACCGCATCTTTACCCAAACGTTTTATAGCGTCCGCAAAATCAAGGAACACAGCAATACCTGATCCGCCTACACCGCGGCCATCGTCAACCATCTCCTTAGCGTTACGTGAGGCCACGTCGCGCGGAACAAGGTTACCAAATGACGGGTATTTACGCTCCAGAAATAATCGCGGTCCTCTTCGGCCACTTGCGCGGCTGTTAGCTGCTTAGTACGCAGTTTCTCTGCAACTTCCTTAGTTTTTGGCGCCCAAACACGTCCGTCGTTACGTAACGATTCAGACATCAGCGTAAGCTTACTCTGGTGATCGCCGGTAACCGGGATACAGGTTGGGTGGATTTGGGTGTAGCAAGGGTTAGCAAAAAATGCACCGCGTTTATGCGCGCGCCATGCAGCCGTTACGTTTGATCCGATGGCATTGGTGGATAAGTAAAATACGTTACCATAGCCGCCGGTACATAATAATACCGCGTGGCCGGTATGCGTATCTATCTCGCCGGTTATCAGGTTACGGGTGATGATACCTTTAGCGTGCCCGTCAACTGTAACAACGTCAAGCATTTCGCTGCGGGTATACATTTTAACTTTGCCTTTATGGATCTGGCGGTTCAATGCCGAATATGCCCCTAATAATAATTGTTGCCCCGTTTGGCCCCTCGCGTAAAACGTACGCGACACCTGCGAACCACCGAACGAACGGTTATCCAGCAAGCCGCCGTATTCGCGGGCAAATGGCACGCCCTGTGCAACGCACTGGTCTATAATATTTACCGATACCTCGGCCAAACGGTAAACGTTGCCTTCGCGGGCACGGTAATCGCCGCCTTTAATGGTATCGTAAAACAGGCGGTAAACACTGTCGCCGTCGTTTTGGTAATTTTTAGCAGCGTTAATACCACCCTGTGCAGCAATAGAGTGCGCACGGCGCGGACTATCCTGAAAACAAAATGCTTTTACGTTATAACCCAGCTCGCCTAACGACGCCGCGGCCGACGCTCCCGCCAAACCCGTACCTACAACTATAATGTCGTATTTACGCTTGTTGGCCGGGTTAACCAGCTTTAAGTTAAATTTATGCTTGCTCCATTTTTCGGCTAATGGGCCCTGCGGAATTTTAGCATCTAAACTCATTTCTTTTATTTACGATTTTAGAGTTAAGAGTTACGATTGATTTTTGAATTGAGATGCAATTCGTAAATCTGAAATCGTAATTCGTAAATCATATTTAACTATCTTAAAAAATAATATACTATCGGCATCAGCGCAAAGGCTACGGGTATAATAACCGCGAAGAACCAGGTGCCGATAAATTTAACCACCGGGCTATATTTACGGTGTGTCCAGCCTAAGGTCTGGAACGCGCTCTGGAAACCATGCAACAGGTGAAACGATAAGGTACCCATTGCTATAACATACAATATCAAATACCATACGTTATGGAAACTGGTTGAAACCAATGCATGGATATCCTTAACCCTAACAATTTCTACATTGCCTTCGGTGGTTGATGAATGTTCAAAAGCCGGATCGGCAGGTGTAAAATCGCTAACGGTGGTAACATTTGTAAGCACATCGGTACGGTACTCTTTATAGCCAACGTTGTGGGTATACTTGTAGTTATACCAAAAATCTTTCATGTGTACCACGATGAAGAAAAACAGGATGGCCCCAAGCAAACCCATATTTTTTGATGACCATGATGCCGGCGACTTTGGTGCCGACGCGTACGGCACCGGCCTTGCCTTACGGTTGTTAATGGTTAGTACCAGTCCGTAAAGCGCATGCACCAGGATAGAAAAGTACAGCAGGTAAGCTATAACCTCTATCGGCGGGAAATGCGTAAGGAAGTTGGCATAAACGTTAAAACCGTAACCGTCGTCGTTTTTAAACAGGAACAGGTTACCGCCTACGTGTACAATGATGAATGTACACAAAAACAAGCCTGTTAAAGCCATTATCAGCTTTTTGCCCAGCGATGAGTTAAAGGTTTGTTTAATTTCGCTCATTATTTTATTGTAAATGAAAATTTAGGCAAAAGTATTTATTAAATACCAAAAGATAGAAATGCTTTTTACTAAATAGCGGGCAATTAGCTATTTAGAAACAATCTAAAGGAATGTATTTTTACTGTCAAATTTTGAGTGTACATTTGTGTTGGGTAATAAAAATGTTACTTTAGTAAAAACCCAATACCCCTGTCACTATGAAATATGTATGCGTTGTTTTTTAGCCTTATTATTTACAGCATGCAAACACTCGCAAAGCGGACAAATTGAAATTACCGGCACCGCCGATGGTGTAAGTTTTGGTAATATTATTATAAGAGACCAGGCAAACACCCCTGTTTTCAGGGCCGATATAACTGACGGCAAATTTCATCTAAAAGAGGTTTTGCAATATGCCGGATATTATAAAATGATCTATTCCTCAAGTGCTGCCCGTAGCGGCACCCGCGAAGTTGAGCTTTATCTTGAACCGGGCACCTATTCTATTGATATTGATCAGCAAAAAATAAATGATTATCCATATATCACCGCGTCATCGCCGTTACAAACGCAGTTATCTGCATTTAATGCCATAAGGGACACAGCCCGGCACGAGGCACATAACAAAGCCATTGAGATAACTAAACAAATGCGGCAGATAAGCGATGCCGAGATCAAGTCGACCTCACAAATTGGCCGGTTTAATGACCTGCAAGCAAAGCAACTGCAAGCCAACCAGATAGACGAATTTGCGGTTTACAAAGAGTTTATGAGTAAATATCCGGATAATGCTATTGCCGGGCATTTAATGAAATCATTACCCTACCAGGACAACCCTGTGGCTTATTATGCTATCTTCAACAAATTTAGTGTACTGGCCAAAAACAGTGATGATGGCAAAGAGCTGGAAGTAAAATTAAAGGAACTAACCAAGCTGTCACCGGGAAGCCCGGCGCCTGATATTGCTGGCACCACACTTGATGGCAAACCCATAAATATTAAGGCCCTGCACAAAAAAATTATATTGCTTGATTTTTGGCGCTCAACCAATGGCTCAAGCCGCGACAACCACGAAGAGCTGATAAAAACCATGTTACCTGAACTACGGGCAAAAGGATTTGGGGTTATCAGTGTGTCGTTAGATACCGATCAAACCAAGTGGCAGCAGGCTATTAAAGCCGACGGAATGGATTGGCCGCAAGTTTCAGATCTTAAAGGCGACGACTCGCCAAACGCCGCTACCTCGGGGTATTAAAAGCATTCCTACTTATTACCTGTTAGATGGAAACGGGAAAATAATTAGCCGCGTTCCGGAGTTTGTGGAAATTGGCGCGGCTATTTCTGATTACCTTTCCAAGCATTAAATTATTTTAGTTTCGGATATTTTATTTAATTTGGTGATACCAATTTACCTGTCACCATGAAATATTATACGCTGCTTTTTATTGTTTTAGCATTTGCCGGTTGTACCGGTAACAATATCGAAATAAACGGCACTGCCGATGGTATAGCCAACGGCACTATAACTGTAAAGGATGCTTCCGGGCAAACGCTGTCAGGCGTTAATTTAAAGGATGGTACATTTCATGTCGCAAAAACTCACCGGAGAATCCCGGTTATGGCTCCCTTATACTTTCCAGACCAGGCGAGGATGATGCAAGCTTTGAGCTGTATTTTGAGGCGGGGAAGTATACCGTTAAATTCGATAAAACTAAGCCTGGCGCCTATCCGCAGGTAACCTCAAATTCAAATATCCAAAATCAATTGTCAAATTACAGGCAGCTGTCAGAGTCGATGATGAATGATGCTAACCAGAGGGTTAAAGTGCTCGAGGATCAATTGCACCAGGACATAGCTGCCCCTAAAGCATGGAACGGTGAAACTAATTCGTTAGTAAACAATTTAGATAGCGCACGCAAACAGTTACCAGATGTTAGCTGGCAGGCATTGTTAGCTTATATTAACAAATACCCTCAAAACCAAATAGCGGCCCATATTATGCAAAACATGAACATGGATTTAAACCCCAACGCATATTACGCCGTTTATCAAAAGTTTAGCACAGAACAAAAAAATAGTGATGAAGGTAAAGAAATAGGCGACAGGCTAAAAGTGCTTATCCGCTTACAGCCCGGCGCAATGGCACCTACAATAGCCGGTACACAGCCAGATGGTAAACCGCTCGACTTAAAGTCGCTCCACAAAAAAGTAATATTGGTTGAGTTTTGGAAAGCGGGGAATTACCAAAGCCGTTTAAACCACCGTGGCCATGTTTAAGGGCCCACCGCCGTTTATGAGTAACAAGGATCTGGGTATTGTAAGTGTATCCTTTGATAAAAAGCGCGACTGGTGGTTGGGCTCCATGCGTGATGATAAGCTAACGTGGCCCCGGTATCTGATCTGAAAGGTGTCGACTCGCCCAATTGGTCAAATTGGGATATCCAAAATTTGCCGGCCTATTGTTTATTAGATGGCACCGGCCACCTTATAGAGCGCGATGTACAGTTTGATTATATAAGTGTTGTTACTGATAAGTATCTTAAAAGCCATTAAGAGAACATATAATTAATTACCTAATCATATTAACATGAACAAAACAACAATCAACATTATTTACTGGATCTCAACCGGGCTGGTATTAGCTATGATGCTTTTTTCGGCAGCTACAAGTTTTATGGATAACCCAGATGGCGCAAAAATGCTGGCCGTAATAGGGTACAGGCCCTATGTATTACACCTTTTGGCGGTAGCAAAAGTATTGGGCGTAATAGCTATCCTTACACCGGTTATCCCCGGCTTAAAGAATGGGCTTACGCGGGTTTTATGTTTGACCTTATAGGTGCAAGCTATTCTTTTTATGCTTCGGGCTTTGCTGTTAAAGACTGGATATTTATGCCAATATTAATTGCCCTGTTAACATGCTCGTATATCTTCTATCATAAACGATTAAAATTAAAGGGTAACTAAGCTTAATTAGGCAATTGCCATTACCTTATCTTTCAATACGGCAAAAATACGGTCGGTTGCTACACTGCGGATGGCTACCTTGCCCGTAAACCTGCCGAAGGATGGCAATATGCCCTGTCTTTTTCCAAATGCAAAGCAAGGCAGTGTTAAACTTTGTCGGCCTTTGCCTTTTAGGTTTACGCCGGGGTGGATATGTCCGCAAAGTACATAGCCAGTTAACTCGCTTAATTCTGTTTCTCTTTGCGGATGGTGCAGCATCAGGAATGGCTCCATTAAAAGCGAGGCATGCAGTTCGATGTCTAATTGATGGTAATGATCGTCATGCACAATATCATGGTTACCGCGTATCAATATAATGCGCAGCTTGGGGAACTGTTGCCGCCATAGCCTTAACCATTCCCAATCAGCATTCATATCACTATGGAACAGGTCGCCCGGGAAGAGTAATTTTTCGGGGCGATACTCATGGATCAGGTCAGACAGTACGGCCAAATCATCCTGCTCCATATCCCGCGGAACAGCGATACCCGCTTTTCGAAAATGGCCCACTTTACCTAAATGTACATCGGCAGCTATCAACGTTTTTTCCTGCTGCCAGTAAATGGCCCGTTGGCAGGTTAATAAAAGGTCCTGGTCTAAAAGTTTAAAAGGCGTGGCTGCACAAGTCGTCATAATTAGTGCAAAAGTAGTAAAAGGCGTATATCAATAACCAAAACTTCTTCCTACTTTTAAGTACAATGAAAAAACTCCCTGCCTTATTAATTTGTATCGCGCTGTTACCTACCGTTATTGCCAAAGCGCAAACCATTGAACCCGACAGCGCAGTGTTTGCCCTAAAAAACTAAAGCAACAACAAGCAATGCTGTTAAATGCTCCTGCAGCAACCGGTGCTGCCAGGGGTTAAACAGATAAGCGATTTACTGCGCTGGGGCGTATGGGATAAGGCTTGGAAATTAATTAATAACGGCCCAGCCACGGCCGATATCCGCTTGCTGAAAGCTGATTACCTGATCCTGCATAATGATTATCCATCTGCCGAAAAAGAAGTAACCACTGTACTTAAAACAGCGCCAAATAATATAAAGGCCCTACAGCTAAAGGCTACTTTACAGATCCGGGCACGGAAACTGCCACAGGCTATCATCACCTGCAAAAATATTTTAAAGGCCAGCCCTGCATCCGAAGAAACGGAACTGATAATGGGTCGGGCATTGTTGCTGCAAAAAAAAATATCCTGAAGCCTTAGCCATCGCCAAAAAAATAGAGAAACAAAACGTGGTTAATGCCGGGGCCTATCAACTGGAAGCTGACGTTTATTTCTGGGACCAGCACCCCGAGCAGGCGGAAGCGCCTTTAAAGAGATCATTAATGATAAATCCATATAATGCCGATGCCCGCTTTAGTTACGGCTACGCCATTTGGCGCCGGGTTGATGCCACGCAGTTAAATGCCATGGCTGCACAATGGGAAGTGGCGCTTGCTGTTAACCCGCTGCACTTTGCTACACACTGGCACTGGGGTAATGGGCATACCAACCTTACCTATGCCGATTATGCGCAAAAGGATGATGACGAAGTGCGTAAAGCATTAGAAAAAGCCGACGCGCTGTTCAGCGCTAATAAAATTGATGAGGCTATTGCTTATACCCGTACCGTGCAGCAACAGTACCCAACATCGGTATTACCGCTGATGCACCGCGGGTCGCTTTACTACAGCGCATTTGATATGGACCGTAAGTTGCGGTTAGATTCGGCAGAGAATATTTTCAGGCAGATATTACTCCGCAAAAAACATTACGGACCGGCACATAACGGCTTATCCGCAGTAATAAAATCAAAGCGGATCCCTTACCTGTCCATCTATGATTCGGTGACACGAGTATTGCAAAATGTTAAGATCACCGATATGAAAAACTTCGAGCAGGTTTTTCCGGATGTATCTTATTATCCCGGCACATTGGCAAAAGCCATGGTTTGGAACCAGATGTATGCGGCTACGGTTTATTTCCCGTTCCTGTCTAAACAGAACCGGTCGTTCAGGGTATCGCCGTTGCATATCGACCGGCTATTACCATGCACTCGCCCAGCTTTAGGTATACTACCACGTTTGATAACCGGCAATGGATGGATATCCGCGGCGTAGGCAGCGGTTGTGCCGATATGGAATATGTTGAGCGTGGCGCTTATGAGGAGCGCAATGTTGTACTGCATGAATATACCCACCTTTACCATCAGACGGTATTAACTGACGATGAGGTACGGCAGATAAGAAAGCACTACTATACCGCTATGGCCGAACACCGCACGTTGGATTACTACTCGCAAAACAACGAGCACGAGTACTTTGCCCGGTATATCCTGCCTATTTTGAACCGGTAAAAGTGCATCCCCTTGATTTTAAGTCGATGAATACCACCGGCGACTTGAAGACAAAGGACCCCGGTATGTATGCTTTTATTGATAAGCTGGTTAAAAAACAACGTGCCTACCTTGCCGGCGACAAAAGCGCCATGGCCGATAACTGGGCGCAGGTATATTTAAACCTGAGCGGAGGAAGGCGTGGCGGTGCTAACGCAAAAGCAGCGGCTTATTTAGATACTTCATTAATGTACGATAGTAAATACCTGCCAACTTATTTGGCTTATGCACGGTATAAGATGGGTGAAAAGGATTTTACAGAAGCCCGGCAATGGCTGTTTAAAGCAGAAGCCATCAACCCTAAATATGCCCCAATTTATGTGGCTTATGCCGATATGGTAGCCGCCCTTTATGACCCCAAACAAATAGACCAGAAAATGGCGGTTGAGCAGCAAGCTGCCTACCTTAACCAGGCTTACAAGTTAGAAGACGATTACCGTGAACTTGCCGCCATTAACAGCCAGCTGCGCGATATGTACCGGCGTAACGGACAAATAGCCGATGCAATAGCCGCAGCAGAAGAGTATGCAAAAAACGGTGCAACGGTATCAACCTACCTGCGCGACCAGCATGATGATGCTATAGCTTACGTAGCTTCGCTTAAATCAGAATTAGGTTATATCGAACCTATAGCCATATTACAACGATTGGTGGAGCAAAAACCGCAAAACTTTAATTACCGCACTTTATATGCAGATGCACTTGCCGCAAACAAACAATACAATAAGGCTATTGAAACCTTACAACAAGCACAACGTATTTTAAAAGCAAGCGGCAACGATAACGCTGGTTTCGATTTGCAGATAGCCGAATCTTATAACGCGTTAGGGTTAAGAGATTCGGTAACAAAATATCTGCCACCAGCCAATAGCCTTGCGGGACGGGGCGGCCGTAATAACGATATACTACGCTATGCGCGGTTACTGGCAGCCATGGGCGAGACTGATAAAGCCATACATATGACGTTTTTGCTGTCTAAAGATGCAGAGAACGCGGCTATGGCTAATTACCTTTACACCATAGGCAAAATAAACGAAAGCCATAACGATGCTGCCGTAGACAAAAACTATGAAGCAGCTATAGATTTTAACCCCTACCTGTTTAAAGTTTATCCCCGGTTAATTACGTACTACAACAAAATAGGCCAGCAGGATAAAGCGGCCGCATTAAGAACAAGCCTTAAGCAGTTAAAAATACAACCGGGCCCGGGTATTGGGGTAATGTAGCCCCACATGTCATTTCGAATGAGCGTAGCGAAGAGAAATCTTATACGAGCGACCGCCTATTAAGCGTTTAAGATTTCTCACTCGTTCCTCGTATCGAAATGACATCGTGGTGTACAAAAAAGCCACCCCTCACAGGATGGCTCCGCTTTCAAAGGTTTAGGTAGGGTTAATTATAAATATTATCGCGCTTTAAAAGATCTACCTCAGCGGGGGTAATATCCACTATCGCGCGCCTTTCGTTGTTGGTAATGTTTAGCTCATCCATCAGGTTAACCATATTGGCATAGCTTGATTTATCGCTTGGTTTTATCAGCACTATCATATCCTTCCCCTGTTCGCGTTTGATGCGGGCGCTTTGTTCAAGCAGCGCTTTGCGGATGCCGTTCTTGCCAAATCCATCTACCGCGGGTGCTGTTAATGATTTTCCGGGGATGCCGATATACCATTCCACCTTATCGTTAGCGCCTAACAATACCGTCATGGTGCGCGACTCAGGCACACCACCATCGGGGCCGGGATCGGGCATCGCCAGTTCCATAGTATTTGGCTTTTGCAGCGTGGTGGTTAATATAAAAAAGGTAATAAGCAGGAAAGCCAGGTCAACCATCGCCGTCAAGTCTACCCGTATTGCTTTTTTGGTGCTTCTAACACGGCCGCTATTTCCGTTAGCGGCGGGTTTGTTTTCTAACTCTGCCATAACTGTAAGGTTTATGCCATAAGGCGGTTAATAATTCAGGTTGATTAACAGACTAAAGTTAAATCATATATTTATTAAATGCAACATAATTGCATTTTCTTTTTTGCTGACCAATTTTCAAAAACTTAAAACCGACAAGTATCAACGGTGTTAAAAAAGTATCGGATTGATAAATAATTTTAATCCAAAATAAACCACACCAAATGAAAATTATTCCTACCCTAATAAAGCTAAAAGATAACGGGACGTTCCCTAACAGTAAGTTCCCCGCGCTTCATTATAAAGGCGTATTGGATATCCCATTGCTGTTTCCGGCTACGCATGTTTCTCACATCTTCGAAAAAAACAATTGGGGAAACAGTTGGGATGCAGGCATCTTCGAATATCATCATTACCATAGTACCGTGCATGAGGTGTTGGGTGTTTACTCCGGATCAGCCAAAGTGCTGTTAGGCGGCGACGATGGCGAAGTGGTGCTGCTTCAAAAAGGCGATATACTGGTTATCCCTGCCGGCGTGGCGCATAAAAACCTGGGGTAATGAAAACGATATAGGCTGTGTAGGCGCTTACCCTTATGCGCAACCCTATGACATGAATTACGGCAACCCCGGCGAGCGCCCCAAAACCGACGAGAACCTTAAACGTGTACCCATACCCGACACCGACCCCTTGCAAGGCGATGAGGCAGGTCTTCCGGATATATGGAAGGAGTAGTTTTGTACCGCTTTGTACCGGTTGTACCGGTACCACAGAAGCGGTACAGCCGGTACAAAGCGGTACAACTACTTAATGGCCTCTAATAGTCGTTGTACTTTGGCTTTTGATATGCCAAGAAATTCGGCAACCTCGCGTACAGTTTTACCCTCTGTTCTCAGATCGGCAACCTGCGCTTTTAATAGGTCCCTATCTTCAATGGTAGGCTCGCGCAGGTGCTCCCACTCGCGGCTGTAATCAACAAAATCAAACTTTAAAAACTTATCGGGCTTGGTTATCTGGAACAGGCAAACATTATCATCGCCATAAATCTCTTCGGTATTACGCTGTTTTATTTGTTTAAGATAACGCAGGTTATTATCAATTTGGCTTTTCGCCGATGCTGAACGCGCTGTCGCAAAAATTCATCAGCATCTTACTGCCTTGCAAATCGTTACGGTTAATTGGTCGCGACGGATCTCGCTTAGGCGTATGTGCCAGGGGCAAGTATACTTAGGTTATACTTATTCTTCATCTGCTTTAGATGTTTCATCAATGGTAAGGCATCTTTAGCTTTCTCGGTTTCGTTGCGTAAATAAGTAAGGTTATCAATAATTAATATTTTGGTATTACTTTCTGCTACCGCTTTTTCTAACGAATAATTAAGAAACTCTTCAAATGACAGATCTTCAGTTTCGATATTTTCAGGGTCTATCTCGGCCCGTAAAAACAAAGGCGACCACTCATAAGGCTCAAATACTACATTTTGATACCGGTTTTGAAACTGTTTTTTTGTCAGTTCAAAATCTAAATAAACTACCTGTTGGGCATCAGCCTGTAATCTTAATGGATGGATACGTTCGCCACGGCTAATGCTATCGCCAATTTGTACCGCAAGAATTGATTTACCGAGGTTGGTATCAGCAAAAAAATACAGAGTTCGCCCTCATGCCAAAACTCGCCAAAAAGCATTTTACTTTCAGGTTCGTTACTGGCTTCTTCCATCCAGCGGGTAGCGGTTCGCAGCAGGAACATACCTTTGTTTTCGCATTCGGGTTGGTTGGCAAAGGCTTTCAACTCTTCATTCAGGCGGTTGATACCCGGCGGTAAAGGTTGCTGTTGGGCTTGAGTGGCGCCCTGCGCAGGTTGCGCATTGTTGTTTGTTTGATTTAACATATTATGGTTTTTAATGAAAAAGCTGGTGTAGGATTTCTGTACCGCTCTGTACCGCTTGTACCAGTCTGGGGGAAGCGGTACAGCCGGTACAAACCGGTACAAGAAATAGTAGTTGATTTTATAAAGGCGATAAGAACTATCGGCTACAAAACATACCAAAGGTAGGGAGTGATTTTGAAAAGAATGGTGACACAAGTTTGTCAGTAGGTATTTACCCTTGTCACAGTCGATGTAATCTATCAGCTTAAATAATTTATGGAAAAAGTTGCCTGACAGGGTGCTTTTTTTTTTTTTGCAGAGACGTTATTTATGATAGCGCAAATTATCAGTTATGTAAGAAATTTTTAAAACACCATTATTTTCTACGACGAGGAGTTCTCTATAAACAGATAACTTTGTATTATCACTGTTTGAACTAAGTGGCTTTAAGTAGTAAGTAACTTCATAACCATTTTGCACACCTTTAATTATCGAAGGCTTTCCTGTTTCAATATCGAGCGTCTTTCGGTCTGTTATCGGCATAATTATCATTGTTTCGAATGCCGTTTTATTAATTCCCTTATTATTAGTAGGTATATCATGCCCTAGTAAAAGTTCTTTTCTTATTACTTTTCCTTCTTCTACTGTAAAGTACTTATCTATTAATGCGTCCAATCTAGGTTTATCGGGCGATTTTAAATCTAATTCACTGTATGCTGTATAGAAGTCTTTTATCATATGCATTTTTGCATGTGATTATTAACTTGAGCATATGATTGAATAAAGATACTCAGAAGGAGAAATGTAAGAAGATAAGGTATTCTTTTCATTGATCTGTAGATTTGATCTAAGATACAAGTTTGACGGTAAAGTTTAGCCCGCTCTGTAACATCTCCGCTATACTGATATGCCAAAGCCACCCTGCGCCCCGTAGCTTTTTGTTTACCCCTTCTTTTTTCTATTTTTAGGGAGTAAATAATTTGTTGTTACTGATCTCAAAAAACGCTAACCAATTTATATGAAGAAATTTTACCTCTCTGTTTTGTTTGCTTTAGGGTTGATACAGGTTAAGGCGCAGGCCCCTGTTGCGGCGCCCGCACCCCCAAAAGGCAACTACCAGCTGGCATCAAAATTTAATGCCGATAAACTGCGCAAAATGGTTTTCTCGCAGGCGGTTGATCCGCACTGGTTGAAGCTGAGCAACAGGTTTTGGTACGTGTACGAAACCAGCGAGATAAAGAGCTGGTACATTGTTGATCCCGCAACGCGGAAAAAAACACGCATGTTTGATAATGATAAACTGGCCGCCGAAATAACCCTGATAGTTAAGGACCCGTTTGACGCGCAGCACCTGCCTATTGAGAACCTAAAGTTCACCAATAACGAAAAGTCGATACAGTTTGAGTTGAAAAGCACTGTTGACGTAGTGAAAAAGGACCGTAAGGATAAAAAGGCTGCCGACTCGCTGGAGAAGAAAACCTTTTACTTTACCTACGACCTGGCAACCAACAAACTGGCCGAACTTAAGGATTTTAATAAGGTTAAGCCAAAGCCCATGTGGGCTTCAATAGCGCCGGATAGTTCGGCCATTGTGTTCTCTAAAAACTTTAACCTGTACTGGATGGATAAAGAGAACTACAAAAAGCGGTGAAGAATGAAGACGACAGCACCATTGTTGACCACCAATTAACCAAGGACGGTATTGAGTTTTACGCCTATGGCAGCGGCCGCGGCGATGACGAGAGCGTTACTGATAAAAAGGCCAACAAGAAACGCAGGCCGGCAGGCGTACTATGGTCGCCCGACGCGAAATACTTCGTGATGGAGCGTAACGACCAGCGCAAGGTTAAGGACCTGTGGGTAATAAACAGCATTGCCGAACCGCGCCCTACGCTGCAAACTTATAAATACTTAATGCCGGGCGAAAAGGAAACCCCAACCAGCGAAATGTTGTTGTTTGATTTCGGCGCCAAAACGTTTAAGAAATTGAATATCTCGATATTTAAGGACCAGTCGATAGGCGTATGGCAGGCCCCGCCTACCGCCAGGAGCCGCGATGACGAGTTTAAGCCAAATGTATGGCTGGGTACTGCAGATAAGTTTTATTTCTACCGCATGGGCCGCGATTTGAAGCGATTGGACGTTTGCAACGTTGATATCCACACCGGCAAAATAAATGTACAGGCCGACGAGCGCATGAATACTTATGTAGAGATCTCGACACCGGGCCTGATCAGCGGCGGCAAAGAGCTGATTGAATGGAGCGAGCGCGACGGCTGGGCACATTTTTATTTGTATGATGATGCAGGTAAAATGAAGAACCGCATTACCTCGGGCTCTTTCCACTGCGATGATATTGTGCGTATTGACGAGAAGAACCGCGTGCTGTACTTCACGGCGTCGGGCCGCGAGCTGGGCGAAAACCCTTATTACGTACACCTGTACCGCGTTAACCTGGATGGCAGCGGCCTTAAGCTGTTAAACCCGGGCAACTTTAACCACAACAGCAATATAAATGACGGGCCAAGCTATTTTGTAGATAACTATTCGAGGGTTAACGCAGGCCCTAAATCGGCATTATATGATAACACCGGCCGTAAAATTATGGACCTGGAAACCGCCGACCTGTCAAGGTTAATGGCGACAGGCTATAAATTCCCCGAGCCATTTAAAATTAAGGCTGATGATGGCATTACTGACCTTTATGGCGTAATGTACAAACCTTATGATTTTGACGCTACACGCAAGTATCCAATCATAGAATATGTGTACCCCGGCCCGCAAACAGAGGCGGTAAACAGCGGCTTTAGCGTAAGCGCAGCCAGCATGAATTATGTGGACCGCCCGGCTCAATTAGGCTTTATTGTAGTAAGCGTAGGTAATCGTGGCGGCAGCCCTGAGCGCTCTAAATGGTACCATAACTACGGCTATGGCAACCTGCGTGATTACGGGCTGGCCGACAAGAAATCGGCGGTTGAACAACTGGCAGACAGGTTTAACTTTATTGATATTACCAAAGTGGGTATTACCGGCCACTCGGGCGGTGGTTTTATGAGCGCAGCCGCGATGTTTGTATACCCGGATTTTTATAAGGTGGCGGTATCCGAATCGGGCAACCACGATAACGCGGTGTACAACAGCTGGTGGAGCGAAAAACATAACGGTATAAAGGAAGTAATTACAGCCAAGGGCGATACCACTTTCCAGTACACCATTGATAAAAACCCTGATATCGCCAAAAACTTAAAAGGTAACCTGATGCTGTCCACCGGCGAGATAGACAATAACGTAAACCCTGCCAATACCGTAAGGGTAATAAACGCCCTGATAAAGGCCAATAAACGTTTTGAGTATGTATTGCTGCCCGGTCAGCGCCACGCCTACGGCGACATGAGCGAATACTTTTTCTGGCGCAAGGCTGATTATTTTGTACAACACCTGTTAGGCGATTACTCGCAACCAGTAGACATTATGGAAATGACCCGGGAGGTTGAAATGAACGGGAAAAGGAAATAAAATCTGAGACGCGAAATATTGCGTCCCTACATAAATGATCAGGCCTGTAATTTTGTTACGGGCCTTTTTAATTAGATTTACTATCATATTTTATTCCTACTGCCGGATGCCAAAGCAATTACTCATTATCATTCCATGTTATAACGAACAGGCATCCTTACCGGCGTTGCTGGCAGAGTTGATTGATATAAAAATTGCAGGGTATGAAATAACCCCGTTGGTGGTTAATGATTGTTCAACAGATGATACTTACGCGGTAGCAAGGCGACATCCCGTAAAGGTTATTGACCTGCCCATTAACCTGGGTATAGGTGGCGCGGTACAAAGCGGGTTATTATATGCAGCACAATATGATTTTGACCTGGCTGCACAAATGGATGGCGACGGCCAGCATCCGCCTAAAGAATTAATTAAGCTGCTAAACTGTTATGAAAGCACCAATGCCAACCTGGTTATCGGCTCCCGGTTTATTGAAAATGAAGGGTTTCAATCATCGTTTACCCGCAGGCTGGGCATTGGGTATTTCCATTGGCTAAACAAAGCATTTACCGGGTTAAATATTTACGACAGCACTTCGGGCTTCCGTTTGTTTGACAGGAGGGCTATCGAACTGGCATCGGTTGATTATCCTGACGAATACCCTGAGCCTGAATCATTAGTTTATTTCGCTAAAGCCGGGTTAAGCATACAAGAAACCCCGGTAATTATGGCAAGCCGTGCAGGCGGGCAATCATCTATCAAAAATTTTGCTTCTTTGTATTATTGTATAAAAGTTACCCTTGCTATGCTTTTCTCCGCAATTCGTAAAATCAAATAACTATGGCCCGTATCCAAATTATTACCATTATAACCAGCCTGCTGTTCCTGCTTTATATTTCAAGGCTCATCATCAAAGGCAAGCTGCGCGAAGAATATGCCATAGTATGGTGCGTTTGCACAGGGATATTGGTTATATTCTCCTTTTGGCGAAGCGGCTTAGAAGTAATGTCGAAGCTATTTGGTGTTTACGAGGCACCCAACCCGGTGTTTACCGCGTGTATTTTCGCTATACTTATTTATTTATTGCACTTAAGCGTAGTAGCCTCAAAACTACATCAACAGAATAAACAAATGGCGCAGGATATAGCGCTGCTCAAAGAAAAAGTTTACAACACAAAAAAAGATTAAGATAATATTTGCGTAACCCAGAAGTTACTTATATATTTGCGTAACTTCAAAGTTACACATATGGCAAAGATTATTAAATACGATTTATTTTTCCCGAACCCGCAAGCGGAAGTATGGGAGTACATCACTAACGCCGACCTGATAGCGCAATGGCTAATGCCCAGCAATTTTCTGCCTGTTGAAGGGCATGAGTTCCAGCTAAAAGCACCAGCAATGCCCGAAATGGATTTCGACGGTGTATTTTATTGCAAGGTTTTAGAGGTTACACCAACCACACAGCTTTCCTATTCATGGAACTTTGGGCCGGGTGATGGAACGCTAAATAAATCAGTTGTGAGCTGGACGTTGACCGAAAAAAATGGTGGTACTGAATTGTCATTAATACATCGTGGTTTTGAGGGAGAAACTTTTATGGCGATGTTCGACTCGATGAGCGAGGGCTGGCCAAAACACATTTCGCAAATACTTGAAATTTTAAATCCGGCAACAGATGACACAGCAAAAGTTTGATGCCTTCCAGGTTATTGCCGACCCAAGCAGGCGGCAGATATTATACCTGTTATCAAAAGATAGTTTGACCATTAACTCGCTGGCCGAAAACTTTGACATGAGCAGGCCAGCTGTATCTAAACATATTAAAGTGCTGCACAATTCGGGCTTTATCGCTATAAATGATGTAGGGCGCGAAAGACATTGTGTATTAAAGAAAGAGGGCTTTGATCAGCTCCATGAATGGCTGGCTTATTATGACGCGTTCTGGGGCAGTAAATTAAAGAAATTAGAAACTTTATTAAAGGAAAAACACAATGAACAAGGAACAGAACTTTAATACAACAATTATAGTGGATAAATCGCCGGCCGAAGTATTTGACGCTATAAACAACGTTAAAGGCTGGTGGACAGAAAACCTTGAAGGCAGCACACATAATTTAAATGACGAATTTGAGGTACGTTTTGGGGATGTACATTATTCAAAACAAAAGCTAACAGAAGTTATCCCCGGCGAAAAAGTTGTTTGGCTAATTACAGATAGCAAATTAACTTTTGTTAAAGACCAGACCGAATGGAGGGGTACGAAGATCGTATTTGATATTGTTAAAAGAGATGGAAAAACGCAGGTTACTTTCACCCAATATGGCCTAACACCAGCTTTTGAATGCTATGGCGGCTGCTCAAACGCCCGGACGGACTATATCCAAAATAGTTTATACAATTTAATTACTACCGGTAAAGGCAACCCAAGCCCAAAAGTTAGTTAATACTTACCATACATTTAATAACACCGTTAGCAGGGTCAAGCCAGCTTTTAAATTGGGTTGCAACGTCATCGAAATCAACCCGGTGGGTTATGTAATTGCCGGGGTCTACCAACTTATTTTTCATGGCGGATATTACCCGGTCAAAATCTTCGCGCGTGGCGTTACGGCTGCTCATTAAGGTGGCTTCGCGTTTATGAAACTCGGGGTGGCTGAAGGCTATCTCGCCTTTTTGTAAGCCGATTAAAACAAAGCGTGCACCATGTGCCATATATTGGAAAGCGTTATTAATTGCTTTTTGGCTGCCCGTAGCGTCAATAACCACACTTGGCATATCGCCACCTGTAATTTCCTGTAATTGCGCCGTAACATCATCGTTTAAAGCATTGATGGTATAATCGACTTTTAATTTGTCTTTACAAAAAGCCAAACGCCGCGGGTTGATATCCGGGGCTATTACTTTGCCGCCTCCAATGCGGGCAAACTCCATAGCGCCTAAACCAATAGGACCCGCGCCGATAACCAAAACATATTCATCTTTTTTAACATCGGCGCGTCGTATACCATGGGCTCCAATAGCAAGGGGTTCAATCAACGCTAACTCGTCCAGGCTCAAACCTTGCGAGTGCAACAGCAGGTGCGTAGGTACCTGTATATATTCGGCCATGCCGCCATCGGTATGTACACCCAATACCTGTATAGCACTACAGCAATTTGTTTTACCCGAACGGCAAGCTAAACATTTACCACAATTTATATAGGGGATTACTGTTACCGTGTCTCCGTTTTTAAAATCATAGCTATTAACCACTTCTGCAGCTAACTCATGTCCTAAAATACGGGGATAGGTAAAATAAGGCTGTGTGCCATCAAACGCATGAAGGTCCGTTCCACATATGCCTATGCGCTTAATTTTTAGCAAAGTATTGCCCGCCTGTAATTGGGGTATTTCTTTGGTTGTATAGGATAGCTTACCCGGCTCGGTGCAAACAAGTACTTTCATTCTGCTAATAGAAAAATATATGAGGATAAAATTACTTTTTATATCATACAGTTATATCAGGATTTTACCCAAATATTGACTTATATATTCATGAAGTATATCGAGGGGTATAAAAGGAAAAAGTCAACCACCTCGCGTGACTGACTTTTATTTAATTAACTTTAACTTTTCCAATTATTAACAATTGGTATTGCAAAAGTAACTCCTGTATCCTCAGTGAAATATGTGGATATCACCTTAGATTAATAATTAAGCCCGCCTGACAGTTGTCAGAGCGGGCTTGTTATTTAGTTTATAAGGGGTTAGTTATGGAACTACTACAACCCTTACCGGCTCGGGGATAATGGTATCACCATTATCCAGCGTAATTAAAAAATAGAAACGCTTAGCCAGCTCGCTATTATTAGCGGTTGGTATGGTACCAGCCGCTTTGGCAACATAGTCGGCAAATGTAGTGTTATAGGTAACTGTAGTACCGGTACCTGCAATTGCAACCGGTGGGTTACCATTATAAAGGCCGGTGGTACCTTGTACCGGGTTTGCGTTGTATTTACCGATACGCGGGTTATTTCCTTAATGGTACGACCAGAGCTTGCCGGGATAGATAAAGTAATAGTGATATTACCTGTGGCCCTTGACGCAAATACGGTTGGGTCGGGCCTGTAATCCCGGGCATTGGCTACCGTTACGGGTACCGCCGGGCGATTATCGGTTAACCCATTAAAGCCGGATTTTTGCATGATTGCGTTAGCGCTATCGCTATTATGCTCATCAATAGATATTTTATGTTATTCTTCATATTTTCCTTTTTTAAATAAATCAACCAAAATTACTTAGCCCACCATACTTTAACATTTGTTAAAGGCTGTGGCTTTGGCACGTTTGGATTCCTTTGAATCTCGTTAGCAGTATATGCAAAACGTTTAGGTATAGAATTTGGATCGTCGCCTTGCGCGTTTTGTGCTAACGCCAGTACAGGGTAACCGGTTCTCCGGTAATCATTATATGCCTCAATGCCGTTCCCTACAAATGATATATATTTTTGGGTGATGATCTGCTGGCGCTTAGCTTCTGTTGATCCTGTTAAGATAGCAACAGTTGGATGAGCCAATAAGTAAGCTGTAACATCCGTTTGCGATATGCCGGTTTTTAACATTGATTGCGTAATACCTTCGGTATACAATGCCTGCGCATCACCCGGGGTTCCTAATACTAAAGCAGCTTCAGCCAAAATAAACGCGCGCTGGTAGTTGGTTACCAACCTTATTGGCGCTTCGCCGCTGGCACCGGTGATATAGGTATTATATTTTGAACGGGTAGCGGCTGCAGGAGCCGGGATGGTAGCACCATTATCATATGAAGTAAATGTACCTCCAGCACCGGGGCTTGTATAAAACTTTGGTAAGCGCGGGTCACCAAGATTATTCATTAAAGTTAAAAAGCGGGTGCTCAACATTTGGTCGCTTGGGCGGTTAACATTATTGTATGCGTACAAGGCGTTTTGGTTACCGGTATTAGTTCCAAACGGTACTTCAAAATCCAATGTATTTGCATTAATATAGTTATTGCCGGTTAACACATCAGAAATTACCTGTTTGGCAAGCGTTGGATTTGCATTTGATATCTGCATGGCAAACTTCAACAGCAGGGTATTTCCTGCTCGCGCCCATTTAGTCAGATCTCCTTTGTATACAAAATCCTCGGTACCCGGTAAAATTGCGCTTGGTTTTGCAAGATCAGCGATGCCGCTTTTTACCAGGTCGAATAAGCTGGTTATGCCTAAAGAGGCATTTCCCCAGTAAATATCTTCTTGTTTATCAAAACGTGGCTGCGGGAAAGTAAGTCCCTGACCGGCTTGCGAGTAAGGAACATCACCCCAAAGATCAGTAGCTACCGATATGGCATAAGCCATTTCAATCTTAGCTATACCAGCATAAGCCGGGCTGGTTTCCTGGGGTTTGTTTAATCAAATTAACACAAGCGCTAACAGCGCCATTGTAAACTTCAAAATCCCATGAGTTATCCATTGTACCACGCACGTTATATATATCATAAGCAGCAGGGTTGTTAGCCAAACCTGCGTTATGTTGCATGATAACCTCGGCAGCGCGATCTAACTCGTTCGAGTTTATCCAGCTATCCCGATCTCTGTATTAGGCAACTGTGTTGCCGGCGGTACAACCAACGGATTGTTTGGTGTATTGTTTACGTCCAGAATTTTTTGCACGATGGGGCAATCAAAAGAGTAGCGGCCATCATACTTATTGCTATTATTTTATTTTTCATAATCTTAATCCTCTAAATTTTAAAGCGTGAACCTTAAATTAAATCCATAACTCTTGCTGTTTGGTGCACTTTGCAGTTCCAATCCCCTGATGTTGCTTGCACCAGCTGTGTTAACTTCCGGATCAATTGGGCTGTTAGGGAATTTGTAAAACAAGTTGCGGCCAACTAATGAGAAGGTTACATTACCAAATGGTAATCTGCCCAGCATCTTTTTAGGTACAGTGTATCCTAATGATACCTCTCTTAAGCGATAGGTGGTCGCATCAAATACGCTAACCTCTGTTTGTGTACCAAACGACTGCCAGTAGGTTTGTGAAGAGATCTGGATATTGTTAGGTTTAAATGTTCCATCGGCTTGTTGTATAACGCCCGGTAAAATGCGCGGTTGCTCGCGGTCAATGGCTGTTTCTTTTAGCAATCCACGGCCACGATAAGTAGCTGCCGAGAATGATACAAAATCGCCGCCTTGTTGGGTATCAAACAAGAACGAAAAGAAGAATCCTTTATAGTTTAATGTGTTGGTTAAACCGGCAATATAATCCGGATTAGGGTTTGCAATTTTCTGGCTGGCAATTACAGGAGCAAATGTACCTGTGGCCGGGTTGATAATAAACTGGCCATCAGGGCTTGTTGGGTTTTTGTTACCCAAAATTATACCATAAGGCTCGCCAACCACAATTGATGGTATAGTACCGGTAAACTTGCTGCCCGGTATTGGGAAGCTGGTAATTCCCGGTGCGATTGATATTACCTTATTACGTGTACGGGTGTAGTTTAGGGTAATATCCCATTTAAAGTCGCGGGTCTGAACTGGCGAAGCATTAATTAATGCCTCGAAACCATTATTATTTAACTGACCAACGTTAGTTGTAAAGGTATTATAACCGGTTGATGTTGGTATAGCAACGTCAATGATCTGGTTTTTACTTTGTGAGCTAAAATAGGTAACATCCACAGAGAAGGCGTTGTTGAAGAACCCTAAGTTTGCACCAAACTCATATGATGTGGTAAACTCGGG
>NZ_JABFCR010000001.1:0-86592 GCF_013087555.1 Mucilaginibacter humi | reverse complement strand
CGACTTTAGTTACAGTAACGGAGAACTTGAAGTGGTTGGCGCACCCTTAACTATAACGGCTGATAGTAAGGAAAGATTTTATGGTGAAGTTAATCCGGTATTCACTTTCAAATATAGTGGGTTTGTAAATAAGGAAGGCGTGGCGCAAGTAACAACTTTACCGGTTGGTAATAGCGCAGGCCCAACTGCGCTATTAGGGCAGTACCCTATAACAATTAGTGGTGCGGTTGCGCCTAACTATACCATAAATTATGTATCCGGCACCCTTACGGTTAAATCTACCTTAGTTACAGTAAACACGGCCTTTACGCCTAACAACGATGGTGTAAATGATACCGGGAAATAAGTAAGATTGGTCAATACAGTCACTGTACTGTTGAGGTTTTAAACCGTTATGGCGAAAAAGTATTTTACTCCATTGGTTATCCTGTGGCATGGGACGGAAAACGCGGCGGTGCAAACTTACCTACGGGTACTTATTATTACATTATAAAGTTAAATAGCAGTATGAAGCCACTTACAGGGTACTTAGCTATCATACGTTAATAGGATTATAATGAGTTTATTATCTTTAAATTTAATTTAATAACTTAGAGGTTACCAACTATATCCTGATATACCTCATGTATAATCCCCGTAAGCGCATATTAAACTGTTTGCTTTTTGTGGCTGCGTTGTCATGTATTCTTCTATTAGCCCCAAATGTTAATGCGCAGGTTAACCAGGTGGTAAATGCCGGCGATGCTACTGCCCCGGCTGTTTTCCCAAGTGCAGATTGTATTTATAAATGGACTAATGATAATCCCTCAATCGGACTAGCGGCCAGTGGTACGGGCAATATCGCATCGTTTATTGCTAAAAATGATGGTTTTGTCCCTGCTATAGCTACAGTTAAAGCCAGGCTGCAAACTTTTGGTTATCAAACTGTGGGCACCACTACTTATGCTATTGATCTGGTGGATTATACGCAGGCAGGTGTTGTACCGGTGGTTAATGCCAGCCTGCAAGGCACAAGCCCCGATGGTAGTGCCGTATACTTTATGAGCGGCACAGATAACCACACCTTATATAAAGTGGATGGAAGAAATAATAAGCTATTAGCCACTATACCGGTAAGTGCCGGTTTTTATAATATAATAGCTTCCTCAAATATAGTCGGTTTGATTTTTAGCCCGGATGGGAATAAAATATACACCTACAGCACCCAAACCAAATCAATAGTGGTTATTAATACAATAACTAATACGGTAGAGAACACTATAAGTTTAAATCCTGGCCGCACTTATAATCCGATTATACAAATGAGCCCGGATGGTGGCCTGCTGTATTTATTAAGTGGCGATTCTTCAAATCAGTCGGTTTTAACTATTGTAAACACCGTCACAAACTCAGTTGCATCAACTGTCACCCTGACGGTAAAGGGTGGCCGGCTATTTTTAAATGCTGATGGTACTAAATTATACATTGGTAGTGGGGATGCCAACAGCCCCGCTTTAACGTTGTATGATACAATTACAGGCGCTGTTTCGGTTATCCCAACACCTGCCGGCATGGGATTTAGCAGTATGAGCCTTGATGGGAAAAAAGCATATCTTACTCAAAACGCAATAGTAGATATGGTTACCCTTTTCATATTTTAGATATTAAAACCAATACCGTTACTCCTGCAAATCTCGGATTTACTTATACTGCCGGTGTACTGCTTAACCCGAACGGGGAATATGTTTATTTCATAGAACGTGCAACTGGTACCATTAAGGTATTTTCAACAAAAACTGATGAGCTTATTGGAACCATTAAGCAATCGTCTGTAGTTGGTATTAATGTGATTACCCAAACGCCACAGCTAAGTTACGATGGTAGTAAGCTATATCAGACTATGCTTGTGTCTATAAACAATATTGAAGAACGCGGGTATATACAAATGATAGATACCAAAACCAACAAAGTTGTTGATTCAATTCCGCTACAACCTGCACGTAGTAATCCACTTTTTTAACAAAAGGGGCTGATCCATGCACAGGTACACCGGTTACTTTTACAATAACGGTAAACCCGCCGCCACCAGTAATCACTGCTACAGGTGCATTGTCAAACGTAGATGCAGTTTATGGTACCGCGGGGGCATCAACAAGCTTTACAGTATCAGGTACAAATTTACCCGCCGGTATCCTGGTAACCCCGCCTGCAGGCTATGAAGTAAGTACAGACGGAATAACATATAGCAACAATTTAACCATTGGGTTGCCCGGTAAAGTTTTACCTGCCAAAGTTTACGTACGTTTAAAACTGACGACCCGGGTCGGTAAATATTCGGGCAATGTAGTATTAAGCAGCGGCACGGCCAGCGCGAGTGTACCCACAATTTTAAGTGCCGTAACACCTGCGCCGTTAACCATTACGGCCCCTATCACCAAAAAATATGGTGAAGTTTTAAATGATGCGGGGCGCTCAACAGAGTTTACTGCCATTGGCCTAAAAAACAATGAGACAATAGAGGGTATAACGATACATTACAGTGCCGGAGCCGCGTCAAATGATCCGGTTGGTACTTATAAAGGTGCTGTGATTACATCTGCAGCTGCACGCGGTACCTTTTCTTCGGCAAACTATGCGATTTCTTATCCGCCAAGTGATGTAACTGTAGAAGCTGTACCCTTAACTTTAACTGCAGATGACAAGGAAAGAAATTATGGTGAAGCCA
Organism: Mucilaginibacter humi; assembly: GCF_013087555.1. Classification (NCBI taxonomy): domain Bacteria; kingdom Pseudomonadati; phylum Bacteroidota; class Sphingobacteriia; order Sphingobacteriales; family Sphingobacteriaceae; genus Mucilaginibacter; species Mucilaginibacter humi. Next base: position 83,888 of record NZ_JABFCR010000001.1, on the reverse strand, counting down.
ATCCGGTACTTACTTTTAAGTACAGCGGATTCGTAAATGGCGAAAGTCCGGCACAACTGACAAGCTTGCCGGTTATTAGCACTACGGCCGTCCTGACATCACCGGTAGGGCAATATCCAATTACAATTAGCGGCGCTGCCGCGCTCAATTATACATTTAATTACGTGCCAGCTACACTTACAATTAAATCAACACCAGTTACAATAGCCTCGGCTTTTACACCTAACGGCGATGGGATTAATGATAGGTGGGATATAAAATATATCGGTCAGTTTCCTAATTGTACTGTAGAAGTTATGAATCGTTATGGATATAAAGTATTCAATTCTGTCGGGTATCCGATTGCATGGGATGGACGGAGCAGTGGCGCAAACTTACCCGTCGGTACATATTATTACATTATAAAGCTTACCAGTGAGAGTAAACCACTTACAGGGTATCTGGCCATTATCAGGTAGGGGATAAATATTTAAAAATATGTTGCGACAACTATATACCATATATGTTAGAAAAGCTATATTCGTTAATTAATATCATTTCCTATAATAATTAAGTTATAACCTGTTTGATATTCTTGTAATGAAGCCAATTGCAAAACCAATTATACCCGTGCGTGAATATGTGGCGTAAATTTTTGATGAAGATATATATATATATATTGGTATTTTTTGCTTTTATTATACAGGCATCAAAGGCGCAGCAGTTACCACAGTATACGCAATATGTATTTAATAACTACCTTTTAAACCCGGCTGTTACAGGCATTGAAAATTATACTGATGTTAAACTGGGTTATCGCAGCCAGTGGACCGGTCTGAATGGTGCACCCGTAACCAGTTTTTTAACAGTAAATACACCAATAGGAGATAATTTTATAAATGGTGATGCTACAGCTTTTCCCGGTGGCGGAGGAACAAACCCATCAAGCCGGTTATATACACAAAATTATATGGCTTCAGAGCCTCACCATGGTATAGGTTTTACATTAGTAACTGATAAAGCAGGCCCGATAACACAAACCAATGTAGCGGCAACCTATGCATATCATCTTGGATTGGCACCAAAGCTAAACCTGGCTGTGGGCGTAGCTGCCGGTTTTAACCGCATTAGCCTAAATACCTCAGAAATTACATTAGGTACTGCTTTTGACCCTGCTATTACAAATGGTGATAACAGCCAATGGAAACCAGATTTGGGAATAGGAGCATGGTTATACTCCGGCGATTACTATTTTGGGGTATCTGTACAACAGCTGTTAAAACAAAATCTTTATTTCAGCACTACCAACACCGCTGTTGACGTTAGTAAAACCGTGCCTCATTACTTTTTGACAGCAGGCACCAAGCTATATATGTCTGACGATATCACCTTATTGCCCTCTGTTTTAATAAAGCAAATTCAACCGGTACCTTAACTTATGATGTTAATCTGAAAGCCTCTTTCCGGACAAGTTCTGGTTGGGCGGTTCCTATCGTCATAACGACTCATTTGGTATATTGGCAGGGTTTAATTTAAGCTCGTTTATTAACGTGGGTTACTCTTACGATATTACCACATCATCATTAAACACTGTTAGTAACGGTACGCACGAAATAGTTATTGGCTTATTATTGAATAACAGGTACAAGGTTACTTGTCCGCAACACGGGTTTTAAGCCCCTAAAAGAGGGGTTAATAAGCTTGAGAGAATAAAAGAGCGATGGATTACCTATCGCTCTTTTCTTTTTTATTCCTCCCCCTTTAGTGGGCTGTGGGCTACAATTCTTTCCTCAATCTTGCTACCGGGATATTCATTTGTTCGCGGTATTTGGCCACGGTACGGCGGGCTATGTTATAGCCGGCATCCTTCAATATCTCAGTTAATTTTTCATCAGCCAGCGGGTGGCGTTTGTCCTCTTTGCCTATGTGTTCTTCCGGGATCTTTTTAACTTCTTTGTTTGATACTTCTTCGCCGCTATCGGTTTGGATAGCTTCAGAGAAGAATGATTTTAACAAGAAAGTGCCATGTTCTGTTTGTACATATTTTGAGTTGGCTACCCGCGATACAGTTGAAATATCCATACCGATTTTATCGGCTATATCTTTCAATATCATTGGCTTCAAACTCTTATCATCGCCGGTTAAAAAGAAATCGTACTGGTAATGCATTATGGCATTCATGGTTTTTAGCAACGTTTGCTGGCGTTGTTTTATGGCATCAATAAACCACTTGGCCGAGTCTAATTTTTGCTTTACAAATTGTACAGCTTCTTTTAATTTTTTATCTTTTTGCGATGCCTTATCATAATGCTGAAACATTTCTGGTACGAGCGGCTTACACGCAATTCGGGGGCATTTTTTGAGTTAAGGGTGAGTATCAGCACGCCATCGCTATTCTTGATATGAAAATCAGGAATAACCTGCATTTGTTTGCTGTTTACTTCGTTCGAGTCGCCGGGTTTTGGGTTAAGCTTTAAAATTTCATTAACCACACCACGCAGCTCAACAGATGTCATGTTTAATGATTTCTCCAGCTTATCATAATGCTTACGGGTAAACTCATCTAAATAATGCTCAACAACTAAAATCGCTTTATTAATTATTGGATCAGTAACGTCTTTACGACGTAATTGTATCAATAAGCATTCCTGCAGGCTGCGGGCACCAACACCCGGGGGTCAAAGCTTTGTATCAGCTTCAGCATATCCTCAACTTCTTCATCTTCGGCCATCACGTTTTGCGAGAAAGCCAAATCATCGGTAAGCGAGGTGATGGGCCTGCGCAGGTAGCCATCGTCATCTAAACTACCTATTATTTGATTAGCTATCTTAAAGTCTTTGTCAGACATTGGCAGCATATCCAACTGGGACTGCAATAATTCAAAAACGAACTTTGTACGGCAAAAGGTATTTCTTTACGGTCTTCCTCTCGTCGCCATTCTGGTCATAGCGCGACCCATATTCATTTACATTGTCTTCCTGCAGGTAGTCGTCAATGTTAAATTCATCTATCTCGCCACGCTCTTCATCACTGTTAAAGTTATCGTCATCCGGGTCGCGGTCAGGGTATTGTTCTTCGGGCTCATTAAGATTTGTTAAACTCAGATCCTCGAGCGCGGGATTCTCTTCCAGCTCTTCTTTTATACGCGTATCTAAAGATACCGTAGGCACTTGCAACAATTTTATAAATTGTATTTGCTGCGGCGATAGCTTTTGTAAAAGCTTTTGTTGAAGGTTCTGTTTTAACATAATAAGAGAAGGCAAATTTACATCAAATTACCTATAACTTTAAATCTTGTTTGAAAATGAAGATTGATTTAACAGTAAATGCCTAAAAACAATATTTGTTTGGGTGCCGTGATAATTTTATGATAACTTTATAAATATAAACTTAGAAACTATGGCTATTGTAAAAGAATTTAAAGAGTTTGCCATGCGTGGCAACGTGGTTGACCCGGCGGTTGCCGTTGTAATAGGTGGTGCATTTGGAAAAATAGTAAGCTCAATGGTTGATGATATAATTACACCTGCCATACTTACTCCCGCACTAAAAGCTGCACACTTAACTAACCTGGCCGAACTGGTAATACCAGGCACCGCTATTAAATATGGTAATTTTTTGTCGCAGGTTATTTCATTTATAATAGTAGCAATAGCATTGTTTTTAATAGTAAAAGCAATAAATGTTACTAAAAAGAAGGAAGAAGCTGCCCCGCCAGCACCACCGGCACCAAGTAAAGAGGAAATTTTACTTACAGAAATTCGCGATTTGCTGGCAAAGAAATAGTCGTTTTTACTGTTAATGAGAGTTATTGATTTTTAAACAATTTATTATCAACAATAGGCTGTTAACTTTTTTCAAGATGTATGTTTGAAAAATTAAATAATTACCTTACATTTGCGCTCTTGTTTTAAAAGACAGATAGAATAAATAATCATGAAAAGAACGTTCCAGCCTTCTCAAAGAAAAAGAAGAAATAAACACGGTTTCCGTGAGCGCATGTCTACTGCTAACGGTAGAAGAATATTAGCAGCAAGAAGAGCTAAAGGCAGAAAAAAATTATCTGTATCTAGCGAAGGCCGCCATAAAGCATAAATTGTAGGTTACTGCTCTGTTATCAGGGGGTGAACCTGTTGTGTTAAATTACGGTTCATAATTAGTAACGATGTACACCTTTACAAAAGAAGAACGGTTATGTAATAAAAGGCTTATTGATGAGCTTTTTCATAACGGTTCTTCTTTTTTATGTTATCCCTTTAAAGCTTCCCGGCTTTTAATGACAGAGCCGCAGCAGGTTCCGGCACAAATTGTTTTTTCGGTTTCTAAAAAACGCTACAAGCGCGCAGTCGACCGTAACCAGATAAAGCGCCACATGCGCGAAGCTTACAGGCTAAGCAAACAACAGCAATTATACGATCAGTTAAACAATGCCGATAAGCGGATAATACTTTCGGTAGGCTATATTGGTAAAGAAATAGCTCCTTATGAACTTATCGAAAAAAAATGCTGAAGCTTTTAACGCAGCTTAATACCGAACTTGTTAAATGAGAGCCGTTGCAGCTGTATTTAAAGCCCTTACAGGCGCTTTCTTTGTGTTGCTGATAAGAATATATCAATACTTTATTTCGCCGCTTACAGGTGCATCATGCCGTTATACACCCACTTGTTCGCAATATGGGATAGAAGCTATAAAAAAGCACGGCGCCTTTAAAGGTGGCTGGCTGACTTTAAAACGTATTGCCAGCTGTAACCCATGGGGTGGCCATGGGCACGACCCGGTACCGTAATTGGTTGATTGGTCATTTGTCATTAGTTGATTTTTTGACCCGGCAAATTTTATAAATGACCTGTACTAATAACTAATGACCATTGACGAATGACTATTATACAAATTGAAACTGCTACTACCGTATGCTCTGTTGCTTTGGCCGGGGATGGGGAGGTTATAGCCTTTAAACAGTTAGACGAGCGCAATATCCATGCAGAAATAATAACCCTTTTTATTGATGAATTAATTAACGCTGCGGGTTTGAAATATAGTGATATAGATGCTGTGGCGGTAAGCAGCGGCCCCGGGTCGTATACGGGATTACGGATAGGCGTATCAACAGCCAAAGGTTTGTGTTTTGCTTTGGATAAACCACTTATAGCAGTAGAAACTTTAGCTGCAATGGCACAGGGGATAATTAATGAAGGTGATATTGATGCTGATACCTTACTTTGCCCTATGATTGACGCACGGCGTATGGAGGTTTACACGGCTTTATTTGATGCCAACGGTGGGCTTGTAAAGCCAACCTCAGCAGAAATTATTGATGATGGTAGCTTTAAAGAACAATTACAAAATAATAAGATATTGTTTTTTGGAGATGGGGCAGAGAAATGCCGTGAAGTGTTGAGCGCTAACCCTAATGCACAATTTGTAACCGGTTTTGCTAACTCGGCCACACACATTACCAAAAAGGCTGCTGAAAAATTTGCCGGTACTGATTTTGAAGACGTAGCCTACTTTGAGCCTTATTACCTTAAAGATTTCTTAGTTACCCAAAAGAAGGCTTAATAGTTTGGATCTTTTTTACCGAAGATGCTGTCCCATATTTTGCCAACGAAACCTTTATCTCCGTCAGGTATTGAGCTCGAGTTTAACCGGCGCTCAATCAGCGATCCGAATTTAAAGGATACTCCTATATAAAAATCCATACCAGTAAAACGGCCCTCGGTTCACAACAACCTGGGGTTTGCGCGGGATCCGTTGCAGAATGTATCGCACTACCTAATAATTGTCCAGTTTGTATAACGCGTTCACTGCCAATAAAAAACTCAGAATTATCTTTTTTACCATGAACTGTACGCCCAAATTAAACAGTTTCAGATCGCTATACGACGCCGTAAGCGTTCCTATATAATTACTGTATTGTACCGGAGCAACTAACGCTGCTGTAAATCCGGGATAAAAACTTCTTTTGAACCTATAAGTGTTGGTGAAAACTTAATATTCTCATTACCACCCAGCAAATATGATTTATTGATGCTCAGTTCAAGCAAACCGTTGGTTGGCGAAGTAAACCCTTTTTTTACCTGGCTGCCTGTGGTTAGGCTGTCTAAACTGTGGGTAATAATACCTTCGCGCTCGCTGCTTGAAAAGTCATTAAGTGTTGTACTGCTGCCAAAATTAGAAATTAATGATTTGCTGCTCCAATGTATAAAACCCAAATCTTTAAGATTGAGTTGCCATTTATAGCCGCTTTCGTCACGATATGAGGTACCTATGCTTATTGCCGCACCGGGATTTCTGAATGAGGGCAATATTTTCTGCTTACTTGTTTGCCCGTCGGTACTACTGACATAACTTGTACCCTGTAGCGCTATTGTAGCAGCATCGTTGGTTTGATCAAGCGATATACTTGACTGATAAATATTAATTTTTCTGTACGTAAGTCCTGATAATGCACTAAATTTTAAACCAAAGGCAAATTGCTTTGTAAGTTGCTCACGATAGGTGAATGAAATTTGATGATAAGCCTGGTAAAAAATCTTATCATTAAATATATTAGCATAATTTGAATTGTTTAACCGTCTGAAACCATTAAACAATGCAATAGATTCATCTGTAGCCACACCACGGGCTTCTGCTTTGGTACTAAATGAAAAACCGGCTTCTTCGTCGCCGTTTTCACTAACAAATAGTTTAAACATAACAAAATATGAATTTGCATTCATATTTATACGGTTATATGCACCCTTGCCTATTTCTAAATTAGCCGTGTTGTAGTATGATTCGAACGCCCCGGTTTTTAACGCCGCCTGGCCATTACCTGTTAAATAAAAGTTGGTGTTAAAGTTTGGAATAAAAAAGTTAAAAGCAAACTGTTTGGTAGTATCCGGGATAAAAGCTCTTTGAGCAGGATTCTCGAACGAATCATATAATGAGCCGGTGTTATATTGCGCAAATTGCTGTCCAAAAATCTTAAGGCTGATCAGGAAAAAACAACAAATTAGTAGAGTTTTCTTCATTTAATTATTGTAATCAGGAGAATAACTTTTTAAAGATAAAATTTCGAAATCTATTATTAGTAAAATAAATTTATTAATTATTTATTCGATGTTATCCGGCTGGTTAAGATTCATACAAAAACTTGTGTAAAAGTTTTTGTCGGCAGTTATCAACTGGTATGACGCGGCGTAGAAATTTTTCCAACCCGTTTCATTCGCTTCAAAATCATTGTAAAAGTTATCGCCAAGATCCTGCTTTAATATGGGCTGGGCATTTTTAAAGTTAATATACCGTGCAACATTGCTTCGTTCGGCCACCAGTTATTAAACTGATTGTATTGTTGTATTTTGCTTTGATATTTATGATTAATATAAGTGTCGCTATAACTTTTTAATTCAGACTCGCTATTGGCTAATATTAAGTAATTATCAACTATCATAAACCATGGGCGATTAAACATACTAAAAGCATCACCTAACAGGAAGAATGGCAGCTTACTATAATTTAATTGGCCAATCTCATCAGTTGTCATTCTGCTTACATTCTTCATTACTGGTTTAAAAGCCTGCCCATCGGTTAAAGCTATAATGGCATACTTTTCCATATAACGTGTTGTAACAACCGCAAACTCATAGCTTAATACCGGTTAAACTCGGTTATTAAATTAATTCCGGTTTCGGCTTTAACCTTTTTAAATATTGAGTCTTTTTCATGTTGAAGTTTTGCCCCGGTATGCCAGCCGGACAGATCAGTTTTAAATTTCTTAGGGTCAGAAACAGCAAAACTTAAACTATAAGCAGTAGTTGATGGGAAAATATCTTTAAGCTGGTTTACAACAGGCTGTTGGTTAGCAAATAAATTTAGATATCCGGCAGGTTGATCGTGTTCAATGTTTGAGAAACCTGTAAATAACAGGGCGTCACTTTTAATTCAAATTCAACGCAGCTAATGCCGGTAACAGCTTAAAGCTTTTAAAGATATCAGTATTCTTATTTTTAAACAGTGCTTCAAATAAAGGGTTTAATTGGTTGTAATTAACATACAGGTTAGCCAGCGAATTTGATTTTTGCTGATCAGGCAATTTTAAAAAAGTTTTTTGTCTTTGTTTGGAACGTAACGCGCACTTTGATCTATCAATTCTTTTGAAAAACTGCCGGTAAATATGCCGTCCTCTTTATTAATCAGGTAAAACCGTTTTTTAAGGGAGCCTGAGTATATAGTATAACCTTTTTTACCGTCGATATTTACCGCGCTAACTAATAAACCTTTATTTGCTTGCCGCGGTAGCTTGCCAATCTCTTCAGCGTTAAAATTTTTTGTGGCTGCAATGGTTATAAGCAATGCTACAGTATGATCCTTTAATGGGTGTAACGAGATAAAAGTATTTTGACCCGTAAAAAAATTTTTAAGCCCTTGATTTCCTAATAACTGCGAACGTAAAGTATCTAATTCATCAATTTGTTTTTTGCCAATAACAGCTGCAAATAGCTTGTTGTCTTTAAAAATGTCGTAAAATCCATCATCGTTATTAAACTCGAAAACCAGCGCTGTGTTATTAGGGATGGTGCTCATAGTTTGGCTGGTATGTAACCCCGATGTGTTTAAATTTTTAAAATAGACAACTGTTATGGCTATGGCAGCCATAAATAAAATTATTGTGGTAATAATTAGTCGTCTCATCGTAATAGTTTACGCTGCAAGTTAGATTTTTACAGCCAAGCATTCAAGTAATACTTTCAATTGGTTAACTTAGCCTTTTAAATTTTCATGAACAGATCAATAATAATCACCGCTGCAATATTTGGTATGGTGGCCGTTATAGCCGGCGCGTTTGGTGCGCATGGGTTAAAAGCCTTAATAGCACCATCGCAATTAGAGGTATGGCATACCGCTGTCGAATATAATTTTTACCACGTTTTTGCCTTATTGTTTTTGTCGACTATGGCAAAAAATAATAGTGGGTGGGTAAAGGCAAGTTTTTACTTGTTTGCTATTGGTATCCTATTTTTTTCGGGATCATTATACTTACTAGCCTGCCGGGATTTATTGCATATTGAAAACGTAAAAGTAATAGGGCCCATAACGCCTTTGGGGGGCTTATTATTTATCATTGGCTGGCTATCACTTGCTATGGCAGCTGCAAAGGGTAAATAATTATGCTTGAATTTGCCGAAGGCCCATATACCGAACGAAAAACACTTTTTGTTGAGGTGATTTTACCACTGGCTATTGCTAAGAATTATACCTACAGGGTGCCTTTCGAGCTAAACAATATAGTAGCTATTGGAAAGCGGGTGGTAGTACAATTTGGCAAAAGCAAACTTTATACGGCTATTGTTTCTGCTATAACCGAGAATCCGCCTGAAAAATATGAGGCCAAATATTTACTGGAGATATTAGACGACCGCCCGGTTGTAACACCAAAACAACTGCAGTTTTGGAAATGGATGGGCGAATATTACATGTGTAACGATGGCGAAGTGATGAACGCAGCTTTGCCATCAGCTTTAAAATTAGCCAGCGAAACCAAGATAGAACTTAATAAAGAATTTGAATACGATAAGGCCACGTTGCACGATAAAGAGTTTTTAATTGTAGAAGCACTTGAGATCCAGCCTGAACTCACCATAAGCGACATAGCTAAGCTGTTGAGTCAGAAAACAGTAATGCCTATATTAAAAGGGTTGTTCGAGAAAAACATCATCAACATATCCGAAGAAGTAAGCGACCGTTACAAACCACGCAGGCGTACCTTTTTAACGTTTAACCCAGCTTACCGGGGACAGGATAGTTTAAAAGAGTTGTTCGCTATTCTTGAAAAACGCGCACCCAAGCAGGCAGATGCTGTATTGGCTTATCTTAAACTTGCGCGCCACCAAAAAACTATATCAAAAAATGAATTGATAGAAGAAAGCGGTGCCGGCGCGTCAAGCATTAACTCGTTAATTGAAAAAGAAGTTTTTATTGCCGAGGAAAAGAATGTTAGCCGTTTGTTTTTTGAGGAAGAGGACCGGATGCAAATTTTGAACTAAGCACACAACAGCAGGAAGCACTGACTGCTATAAAGCAACAGTTTGAGCAAAAGGATGTGATATTACTTCACGGTGTAACCTCATCTGGTAAGACACAGATATATATAAGGCTTATAGAGCAGATGATTGCGCAGGGTAAGCAAGTACTTTACTTATTGCCCGAAATAGCGCTTACAACTCATGTAATAGAGCGCCTGCGCCAATATTTTGGTGCCAGTATAGGTGTCTATCATTCGCGGTTTAACGATAACGAACGCGTGGAGGTTTGGCAGAAAGTATTGAATAACGAATATAGGGTTGTATTAGGCGCACGCTCGTCGGTATTTTTGCCATTTGCTGACCTGGGATTGATAATTGTTGATGAGGAGCACGAAACATCCTATAAACAGTTCGATCCGGCGCCGCGCTATAATGCCCGCGACGCGGCTATTTTTTTGGCTAATATGCACCGGGGTAAAGTATTGCTGGGGTCGGCAACGCCATCGTTTGAAACTTACTTTAACGCCCGCACCCATAAATATGGTTTCGCCGAACTGACGGAGCGATACGGTGGCATACAAATGCCGGTGATAGAGGTTGTAAGTATTGCCGAAGAAACAAAGAAGAAAACTATACAGTCGCACTTTACAAGTGTATTAATGGCTGATATTGAAGCCGCGCTTGCTAATAAAGAACAGGTAATATTATTCCAAAATCGCCGCGGGTACGCTCCTGTTTTGTTATGTAAGATTTGCGCTTATACACCTAAATGTATTAATTGCGATGTAAGCCTTACTTACCACAAACGTACAGGCAAGTTACATTGCCATTATTGCGGTTATAAAGAAGATACCCCGAATATTTGTCCGGCATGTGGATCAACACATTTAGAATACCGTGGTTTTGGTACAGAGAAGATAGAGGATGAGCTAAGCCTGTTGTTGCCTGCTGCGCGAATAGCACGAATGGACTTAGACACAACACGGTCGCGCAACTCTTTACAGAACATCCTGAATGATTTAGAAGAGAAAAAGATAGATATACTGGTAGGCACACAAATGGTAGCCAAAGGGCTTGATTTTGCAGATGTAACTGTAATAGGGGTTATTAGTGCCGATAGTTTGTTAAAGTTCCCCGACTACCGTGCCAACGAACGCAGCTACCAAATGCTTGCCCGTGGTAAGCGGTAGGGCGGGCCGCAGGGGGAAACAAGGCAAGGTGGTAATACAAACTTACGACCCTGCCCACCGGGTTATTAAACAGGTTATAGAGAATAATTACGCCGAACTTTATTTTACCGAAATGGAGGAGCGTAAAGCTTTTCATTACCCGCCTTTCTATCGTATCATCAACCTTGATATCAAAAATAAAAACCCCGAGATATTACATAACCAGCCACGTACCGGGCAACCAGTTACGTGGCCATTTTGGCGAAGAACGGGTGGTTGGACCGCAGGTGCCGTTGGTAAGCCGGATACGTAATTACTATATCCAGTCCATCATGTTAAAGTTTGAAAAAGATGGCGTATCAATTAATAAAGTAAAAGCCACCATTAGGGACGTTATAACACATTTTCAAACTACACAACTAAGTAAGGGCTGTATAGTACAGCCCGATGTTGACCCCTATTGACACGATTTAGGGATGTAATGATTTTATAGGATTATGTCGGGTATATTAATTAGATTTAAGTATTTTAATTAAATGAATAGTAGTGTTCAATCTGATATCAATGATTTAACCCATAAAATAATTGGATGTGCTATGCGTGTTCATAATCAATTGGGAAGCGGGTTCCGTGAAATTATTTACCAACGAGCTTTAGCAATAGAGCTGAGAAATTCGAATGTTAGCTACGAACGTGAAAAGGATATGCCTATTACTTATAGTGGAGAGGTTATAGGTTCAAGAAGGGTTGATTTCTTTGTTGAAAATGCAGTAATGGTTGAGTTAAAGGCGTTTGAGAAAATTGAAGATATTCATAAAAATCAAGCGATAAATTACCTCGAAGTTTATAATATTGCTGATGGATTGTTAATCAATTTTGGAGGATCAAGTTTAGAGTTTAAAAGAGTTTATAACAAGAAGTTAGTGAATCCGGGAGAAAATCCTATTCGGTAATATTTTTAAACTATCCATCCTAAACAATCCTTGAATCATTAAATCGTGTCAATGGCATATAAATACATAGATAATTACCGCGAGCAAGGTGCAAGGAAAAAGCTGGTAGAAGAATTAAGGAAGAAAGGAATAGCCGACACGCAGGTACTGGCCGCTATTGGTAAAGTAACGCGACATTATTTCTTTGACGAGACATTTTGGAACCAGGCTTATAAGGATATCGCCTTCCCTATAGGCGAGGGGCAAACTATATCGCAACCCTACACTGTAGCTTACCAAACCGAATTGCTCCATATAAAAAAAGGTGATAAAGTGTTGGAAATTGGTACAGGCTCAGGCTACCAATGCTGCGTGTTATTAGAAATGGGTGCCAAAGTTTATACCATTGAACGGCAGGAAAAATTATACGAACGTACCCGCCGGGTATTGCCATTGATGGGCTATAAGGCACGTTTCTTTTTAGGCGATGGATCAAAAGGTATTGCCAGCCATGCACCCTACGATAAAATAATTGTGACCGCCGGTGCGCCAACAGTGCCCGAAATACTCTTAAGCCAGTTAAATATTGGTGGTACGCTTGTTATCCCCGTAGGCGACGAGAATACGCAAAAAATGGTAACGATACTAAAAACTGGTGAACATGATTACGAAAAACATGTGCTGGATACGTTTAGATTTGTGCCATTGGTAGGTGAACGGGCCTGGTAAAGTGCTTCGAACATCCGAAATCTGACATCAAATTTATCTTTTCATCGCTCTATCCATCTCAACTTTAGTATCGCGCTCTTTTAAAGTTTCCCGCTTATCAAAAGTTTTTTTACCCTGGGCTAAGCCAATTTCCAATTTGGCAAAGCCGCGCTCACTGATAAATAGCGCTAACGGTACAATGGTTAATCCTTTTTCTTCGCCCCGGGTTTGGAGTTTCTTTAACTCTTTTTTATTGAGCAGGAGTATACGATCGCGTTTGGCCTCGTGGTTATAGAATGATCCGAAGGTATATTCTGATATATGTAGGTTGCGTACATAAAGCTGATTGCCGATAAACGTACAAAACGCATCGTTAAGATTAGCTTTTCCGTTGCGGATTGATTTAATTTCGGTACCCAAAAGCTGTATCCCTGCAGTATATTTGTCAAGGATAGTATATTCAAAGTAGGCCTTTTTATTCTTTATGTATATTTTATCGTCGCTCATAGATTTGTGGGTACAAATCTACATAAAATGATGATGTAGAGACGCAATATTTTGCGTCTCGTGTATATCTGTTTTCCTGAGACGCAAGATATTGAGTCTCTATATGAATTACACCTGCGGTTTAACAACCAGTACAGGCACATTAACCATATGCCTTACCTTGTTAACCGTAGTGCCAAAAATCAGATCTTTAAACGCTTTGTGCCCATGCGACCCCATCACTATAAAATCTATCTTATTGGTATTTACAATGTTGGCAATAGCCTGTGCTGCTATACCATAGCCAATTTTTGCCTCGGCTTTATAACCTAAGTTTTTTAGGGTGTCAACATATTTATCAAGATTATCCACATCACTTTGTGTCTCATGATCCAATACGTCGCCGCCATAATAACGTGCTCCCGCGGTTTCAACTATGTGGATCAGTGAGTAAGTAGCCTTCTTGCCGCCCTGCATAATGGCATGACGTAAAGAGTTGGTATCGTTTTTAGAAAAATCAATACTTATACCTATATGATGATAGTCTATGGCATCCAGATTGCCTATTATACCTGCAATACCATGCGGGATATAAGTAGGTATATCTTTATGTTTAAACAACCAGGGCCTTATAGTTACATATATTAATAATAACCCAATGCCAATAACTATTGGTATCACTAAAATATACATCCAAAAGGCGGTTGATGGTGACGATGTTACCCAACTGTTAAGTTGCTCGTAAACCAGTTTGGCGTTTAACCCAACAATAATAATGGCGCTGGCCCGTGCAGCAATTTTTACTTTAAGGCTAATGGCAAAATTGCCCATCTTCTTTTTGTCTGATGTAAAATGTATCAGTGGGATAACCGCGAAACCTAACTGTAGGCTCAATACCACCGGCTTAATATAATCAGGTTGCCCAAACCATCCTCGCCCGAATAAATAATAGTGAACATGGCCGGCACAATAGCTAATACACGCGTTAATAAACGGCGCAGCCATGGCTCAACACGCAGGTTAATATGCCCTTCCATGATGATCTGCCCGGCAAGAGTGCCGGTTATGGTCGAACTTTGGCCCGCCGCTATTAAAGCAATAGCAAATAACACAGGCGCCGTTTTACCAAAAATGTGCTCGAGCAATTTATACGCATCCTGGATCTCAGCAATCTGGAAGTAACCATTCTTAAAGAAAGCGCTGGCAGCCAATATTAATATAGCCGCATTTACTAAAAATGCCATGTTAAGGGCAATTACGGTATCAAACAGGTTGAATTTGATAGCTGTTTTAATGCCCGCATCGGTACGTGTTATTTGCCGGGTTTGTACTAATGATGAATGAAGGTACAGGTTATGTGGCATTACCGTGGCACCAATTATACCTATAGCAATGTATAAAGCACTGCCGGTTAAATTGCCGGGTATAAAACCTAAAGCCACTTCCTTAACATCGGGGGTTACAATAAACATCTCGATTAAAAAAGAAAGCCCCACTATAAATATCATCGATACAATAAAGGCTTCGAGCTTACGCATCCCCTTATTCATCAGGAAGAGCATGAGCAACGTATCAGTAATAGTTAAGGATACACCCCATATCAACGGTAAATGAAACAGCAGGTTTAAGCCAATAGCCATACCGATAATTTCGGCCGGTCGCACGCTATAATGGCTATCTGGGCCAATATATAAAGCCAAAAGTTAACAAAGCGGGGATAGGTAATTTTTGATGCCTGTGCCAGTCAAGTCCGCGCACAATACCTAAGCGGGCGCTAAGCGATTGCAATAACAATGCGATTAGGTTTGACGCTAACAATACCCAGATTAACCTGTAACCGAAAGCACTACCGCCGGCAATATCTGTGGCCCAGTTACCCGGGTCCATATAGCCAACACTTACCAGGTAAGCAGGCCCTATAAATGCCGGATTTTTTTCCAGCCGGTTTTATTTTCGGTAATAATCGAGCTGTGAACCTCGCCTAATGATTCGTTATGTTTTTGCTTCATATAGCGATCAATAAATTTTTAGCCACTTCGCGACTTATGTGCGTAGTGTTTTTTTCAACCTGTAATATCATAGAGTTGTCGTATTCAATAATATCTGTCACTATTATTTTTTTGCCGATGGTTAGCTGTTGTTTTTCAAGATATTGTAAAAAGCTTGATGAGTGGTCGCGCACCCCCGATATCACACCTCCTTCATGAACGCCTAAGCCTGCAATAGGTTTAAGCTCATGTTTTTTTAAATTCCCGTTACGGTCGGGGATAGGGTCGCCATGCGGGTCGTGCTTGGGATAGTCCATAAATTTATCGAGACGGTCTATTAATTCAACCGATGAAATATGTTCCATCTCTTCGGCCATTTCATGCACCTCGTCCCATTTAAAATTTAGCTTCTCTACCAAAAAATATTCCCAAAGCCGGTGTTTACGGATGACATGCAAAGCAATCTTTTCGCCCGTAGTGTTAAGTGTTACCCCCGGTACTTTTCGTAATTGATCAGTTCTTTATCAGCGAGTTTTTTAAGCATATCTGTTACCGATGCTGCTTTGGTATTTAAAGCAGCGGCTATCTGGTTGGTACTCACCGTTAATTCGTTTAACGAGAGGTGGTAGATTGCTTTTAGATAATTTTCTTCGGCTAAAGTATTCATTTAAACAAATCTAATAAATTTTTTAGACAAGTCTAAAAATGAATGTTAAAAAAATTATATTTTACATATCTTGATATTGAAAAATATAATTTTGTACTTTGTTGTAAATTAGAGACAAGGTTATGGCCGCAGAATTAGATAAGATAGACCTACAAATACTTAAAACTTTACAGGAGAACGGAAGAATAACAAATCTTCAGCTTTCAACAGAAATTGGGTTGTCGCCGGCCCCGACTTTGGAGCGGGTGAGAAAACTGGAAAATGCAGAATATATTAAAAGCTACCACGCCCCGGTTGATGAAGAAAAGCTTGGCCTGGGTATTAAAACTTTTATACAGATATCACTGGATTTTCACCAGAAGAATACGATACAAACGTTTATAAACGAAATCCAACAAATAAAAGAGGTTACCGAATGTCACCATGTAACGGGCCAGTGCGATTTCCTGCTCAAGGTTTATGTGCGTGACATCAAATCATACGAACAATTGATCATGGAGAAAATCAGCCGTATAAGTGTTGTTAAAACCTTCCAAACCATGATGATCATGTCGACCAGCAAGAAGGAACCTATAGTACCGCTTGAATATTAATTATTGATTTGCTGAATTAATGAATTATTGATTTAAGCTTTAAAAGCTCAATAATTCATTAATTCAATAATTCGGACCTAATGTATCTGCCAGTCAATCGGCTTTTCGCCCTGTTGTTCTAAATAAGCATTAGTTTTTGAGAATGGTTTCGAGCCAAAGAAGCCGCCATGGCTAACTGCCGGGGGCGATGGATGGGTGGACTTGATGATCAAATGTTTTGTTTCATCAATCAATATGGCTTTTGACTGTGCATAAGCACCCCAAAGGATAAATACGACGCCTTCTTTCTTGTCGGATATGGTTTTAATAACGGTATCAGTAAACTTCTCCCAGCCCTTCTTTTGGTGCGAGCCCGCGTTGGCCGCCCGGACGGTTAACGTTGCGTTTAATAATAAAACCCCTTGCTCGGCCCATTCGGTCAGGTCACCGGTATCGGGGATTTTAAATCCGGGTATATCTGTGGAGAGCTCTTTATATATGTTTTGTAATGATGGCGGCACACGCACACCTTTTTGTACAGAAAATGATAAGCCATGCGCTTGGTTAGGGCCATGGTAGGGGTCCTGTCCCAATATTACTACCTTCACCTCATTAAAAGGCGTTTTTGCAAAAGCGTTGAATATGTCGGCGCTTTTTGGGTAGATGGTTTTGCCGGCCTGCTTCTCTTCTTTTAGAAATTGCTTAAGCTTTAGCATGTAATCTTTACCAAATTCGTCTTCTAAAACTTCAAGCCGGGATGCTTCTAATTCAATTGCCATAAATATTCGCCAAGTGTTGATTAAGAGTACAAATAAACGGATATTTGCACTTCTAAATTTATTAGGATAACAAATTATGTCAAATATAGTTCGGCTTATAGTAGCCTGCGTTTTTTTTGGTGCCGCTGTTGCACTTTGCGTATTCGGTTTTTGGTGGTGGGGGATATTGGTATTGCTTTTAGGAGGTATAATCCTGCTGTCGTTCTTCTTTAACGAGAACATGATCATCGCACAATACTTTTTACGTAAAGAACAATCAGATAAGGCAGAAGCCTGGCTGATGAAAATAAACAATTACGAAAAGCAATTACATAAAAACCAATATGGTTACCACAATCTTTTGTTAGGGTTGATCGAATCGCGCAAAGCGCCGTTAAAATCAGAGAAATATTTCAAGAAGGCGTTATCGTTAGGTATGACCATGTCGCATAATACAGCCCCGCTAAATTAAGCCTGGCGGGTATAGCAATGGCTAAACGTAATAAGCGCGAGGCGACGATGTATTTGCAGGAAGCGGCTAAGGATGATAAGAATAAATTGCTTGCCGACCAGATAAAAATGATGAAGCAGCAAATGGCCCAAATGGATAAGCAGGTAGTTAAGGGTGGGTATCGCCAACAGTTTTAAAGAACAAAAAATAGCCTTTAAACGAAAAATTTAAAGGCTATTTTTCTTCTATACTACTGAAGTAATCCGGCTCCGACGAGTGATTTTTATTGTAGCTGATATTTCTGTCAGGCGTTTCTATATATCCTTCAGAGGGATCAGCAACTTCTACAATTTTTAGTAAACTCCTGATAAATGACAGGTTGAAGTTTGACCTGTTTAATTTGATCAAGTATTCGCTTTCGGTAATTTCTAATATCGAGTTAGTCATAACTTTTGCATAAGATGTGTAATTGTAAAGTTATACATCATTTTGAATGCCAAAGTTTCCTTGATTTTATTATTATATTAAAGAATTGTTAATAACGGTTGTGGAAAACCCTGTTTATAGGCAGAGACGCAATGCCTTGCGTCTCTCTTTATGGATTTTTAGTAGGTGGAATAGGTTGCGACTTATAACGCTTTTTATTCAAACCAAGCCATCACAACTTCTTTAGCAGGCATAGTAATTTCCAGTTTCAGCTTTTTACGCATCCCGCCCAAATCATTAAACACTTTATTAGGGTTCCCGGCCTTTAGTTCTTCTACGGTATTAAAGCCCATCTTGTTTAAAACAGGTACCCATTCGGCAGGTACACCAATGTTTGTAAAATCATCTACGCTGGCAACTTTAGCCTTTTTCTCGGGCCGCATTTGCGGGAAGAACAATACTTCCCGGATAGTGCTTTGGTTGGTTAACAACATCACCAAACGGTCAATACCAATACCCGTGCCTGATGTTGGCGGCATACCATATTCTAACGCACGTAAAAATCATCGTCCATCGCCATAGCTTCATCATCACCACGTCCGGCTAATATCAACTGTTCTTCTAAACGCTCGCGCTGGTCTATCGGGTCATTTAATTCCGAGTAAGCGTTGGCTATCTCTTTACCGTTTACAAATAACTCAAACCGCTCAACCAGGCCATCTTTAGTGCGGTGCTTTTTAGCAAGCGGCGTCATCTCGATTGGATAATCGGTAATATATGTTGGCTGGATCAGGTTAGCTTCAACTTTAGCGCTGAAGATCTCATCTATCAGTTTGCCTTTACCCATTGACGCGTCAACCTCAATTTTAAGGTCGGCACAGGTTTCACGTAAGCCTGCCTCGTCCATTTCTGATACATCTATGCCGGTGTATTTCAATATCGAATCATACATTGATAAACGGGTGTACGGCCCGGCAAAGTTTATCTCGTTGGCCCCAACCTGTACAGCGGCAATGCCATGAACGGCACGTGCAACCTCTTCCGTGCAGTTCTCTACCATTTCCATCATCCATATATAGTCTTTATAGGCTACATATATTTCCATGGCGGTAAACTCAGGGTTATGGGTGCGGTCCATCCCCTCATTACGGAACATTTTACCAAACTCATAAACGCCGTCAAATCCGGCTACAATTAATCTTTTTAAATATAACTCGTTAGCTATGCGCAAAAACAGCGGCATATCCAGCGTATTATGATGCGTAGCAAACGGTCGCGCCGCCGCGCCGCCATGTACAGGCTGCAGGATAGGGGTTTCAACTTCCATCCAGCCCTGGTTATTAAAGTAATTACGCATAGCGCTTATTACTTTTGATCGTTTAATAAAGATCTGTTTATATTCAGGGTTAACCGTTAAATCAACATAACGTTGGCGGTAACGCATTTCTGCATCGGTAAAGCCATCGTGCATATTACCTTCTTCGTCACGTTTAACAACAGGAAGTGGTTTTAATGATTTAGATAGGATGGTCATTTCCTGTACGTGTACAGAGATTTCGCCGGTTTGGGTTAAAAATACGTAACCTTTAATACCAACGTAATCGCCGATATCCAATAGCTTTTTAAATACGGTATTGTATAAGGTTTTATCTTCTCCGGGGCAAATATCGTCACGTTTCAGGTAGATCTGCATCCGGCCGGTGCTGTCCTCGGATCTCGGCGAACGATGCGCTGCCCATGATCCTGCGGGTCATTATCCGGCCTGCTATAGTTACACTTTTATAAGTATCCGGGTTAGCCGCAAAATTATCGGTAATGTCCTTCGCAAAATCAGTAACCTTATATTCTTCGGCAGGATAGGGGTTAATACCTAAGGCACGTAATTGTTGTAATGATTCGCGGCGTATAATTTCCTGTTCGGATAGTGCAATACTCATATTTTGTAACGATATTTTATTAAAGGTGCAAAAATAGGATTTTTTCCGGTTGTCTGTTAGGTTTAGCTTAACTTTGAATTATGTACGCTGTTGATACCGAAATTGTAATCCCTAAATACCCGCTTGCCGCTGATCTGATTACAGGGAGCCAAATGTTCAGCATTAATAAGGCTGATTGCAGCGTCAATTATTTTAAGCAGGATTTTTTGGTGCCGCACCGTAAAGATTACTATTTCTGGGCCTTTGTAAGACAGGGAGGCAGCAGGCATTGGATAGATATGAAACCCTATGAGCTTAAAGCGGATACATTTTATTTTACAATACCGCCGCAGGTGCATTTAAAGGAGGAAGCCATGCCGCTAACCGCTACCAGCGTTGCCTTTACAGAAGAGTTTCTGGCCCGGAAGAAAATAGTTTACTAAGGCAATTGCCTATCATACAGAACCCGGATAACGGCCACGAGTTGACACTGGCTGTCGATGACGTTTTGTTTATTGAAGATATGCTGGAAAAGATCACTGCCGAAAACCGCTCAGGCGATAACTGGCGTAACAGCATGCTGATGGGTTATATGCGGATATTGTTTATTTACTTAAGCCGTCTATATACAGAGCAGTTTAGCAATAACGACACCGCGCCGGACAGGGTTTTGCTAAAAAAATACCTTTCAAAAATAGAAGAGAATTATTTGGAGTTGCATGATGTTGCTGGATATGCGGATATGCTTAACATATCTGCCGGACATTTAAGCGAAGTAGTAAAGGCGCAGAGCGGCAAACCGGCCATTGTGCATATACACGACAGGTTGATACTTGAAGCCAAGCGGTTGCTTTTTCACACAGACCACTCGATGAAAGAAATAGCGTTCAGGCTGGGTTTTGAAGATGCATCGTACTTTAACCGTTTTTTTAAACGCATTGTTGGTAATACGCCGGCCAAATATCGTAACCATTTCCGCGAAATGTACCATTGAAACCAATAGGAGTGCAGTTCTGCTGTGTTTTAGAGGGATATCTTTGTGTCGTAAAAAATAAGACACTATGAAAAAAGTACTAATAACCGGAGCCAACAAAAGCATAGGCTTTGAAACCGCAAAGCAATTACTAAAACAAGGATATTTTGTTTACCCGGGTAGCCGGGATGAAACCAACGGCCGGGAAGCGATAGCGCAGCTAAAAGCTGAAGGATTGGAAAATGTGGAGCTATTACAGATAGATGTAAGTAACCCTGAGTCGGTTGCAAAGGCAGCCGCGCAGATTACAGAATTAGACGTATTGATTAACAATGCGGGTATTTTGGGCGCATGGGAACAGGCGCCAACTACAGCGCCGCTGTCATTGATCAAAGATGTATTTGAGACCAACTTTTTGGGGCGATAAGCGTAACTCAGAGTTTTATCGATATGCTGAAAAAATCGCCCGAACCAAGAATTGTTAATGTAACCTCCGGATTGGGTTCATTAACCCTGCATAGCGACCCAAGCTGGAAATATTACCAGGTTAAAGGCGCGGCTTACGGACCGTCAAAAACTGCTTTAAATGCTTACACGGTTCATTTAGCGCACGAATTAAAGGATACAGCGTTTAAAATAAACGCTGTCGACCCAGTTATACCAAGACCGATTTTAACCACCATAACGGGCCGGGTAGTGTTGAAGATGCCGCCGCGATCATTGTAAAATATGCCACGATAGGCGCTGACGGCCCAACCGGAAAATTCTTTAGCAATGATATTGAGACTGCCGAACAGGAAAGCCCATGGTAATATTTTTATAGTGATTTATGTTTGATACCTTTACAGGTATGAACGTTAAGGTTATTGCTTTTGATGCTGATGATACACTTTGGGTAAATGAGCCCTATTACAGGCAATCTGAGGAAGCTTTTTGCACTTTGCTGGAAGAATATCTGCCGCGTCACGAACTGGAGCGTGAACTGCTTAAAATAGAAATAACGAACCTTGGTTTATATGGCTACGGTATAAAGGGTTTTATATTATCTATGATTGAAACAGCGATGACCGTAACTAATAATATGATCAGCGCTAACACGATAGGAGAGATAATAAACCCGGGCAAGCAAATGCTTAACCAGCCTATTGAACTACTGGATGGTGTTGAAGAAGTATTAAAGGAGCTTAAAAGTCGGTACCGCCTGGTAGTGGCTACCAAAGGCGACCTGCTTGACCAGAGCGCAAATTGCGTAAATCAAACCTGACCAACTACTTCCACCATGTTGAGATCATGTCTGAAAAGGATGATGCTAATTATTTGAAGCTGATTAAACACCTTGATATCCGCCCGAGCGAACTGCTGATGGTGGGCAACTCGCTTAAAAGCGATGTATTACCGGTATTAAACATAGGCGGCTACGCTATACATGTGCCTTACCATATTACCCGGGCCCATGAAGAAATTGAGCAGAGTATTGATAGCGGAATGTTTAGAAGCGTGGAGTGTATTAAGGATATTTTGGCGTTTGTGTGATAAAAGGATGTCATGCTGAACTTGTTTCAGCATCTTAAATCGGCGACAGGAAACAGCCGATAGGTTGTGCGTTAAGATCCTGAAACAAGTTCAGGATGACAGGTTTCTTTATTAATCCGCTTCCACATCCCCTGCATACAACTCCTCAATCGCGTCAACATATTTCTTTTCAATAACCTTACGCTTGGCTTTCATGGTAGGTGTTATCTCGCCTTCTTCCATGCTGAAAGGGGTGCGTTTGATCTTGAAGTTTTTAATACGTTCAAACTTCGCCAATTCGTTTGATAGTTTGCGGATGTCCTGGTTAAGCCAGTCTTTTATTTCCCGGTTTTCAATAAAAGGTTCAGCTTCTTCAAAAAATGTCTCATCCAGGCCAAACTGTTCCTGTAAGGCTTCTTTTGCGGGGATGATGAACGCGGTAATGTATTCGCGTTTATCGCCCAATAAAAATACGCTTTCAATTTTTGGGCTTTTCAGGTAGGTGTTCTCCACGGGAGTGGGGTAGATGTTTTTACCGTAAGCATTTACCAGCATGTTTTTTAAACGATCGGTAATTTGCAGATTGCCCTTGTAAAAACGGCCGATATCTCCGGTATGCAGCCAACCGTCCTTATCAATTGTGGCAGCGGTTTCTTCGGGTTTGTTATAATAACCCTTCATTACACAATGCCCGCGCACAATGATCTCGCCTTCTTCCGATTGGAAATCTTCCTTAAAAGATTCGTGGGTTTGTATAGTGTAAATCTCTTTAGTATCGACGTTTTGTATAGCAACCTCAATCCCCGGTACAATTCGTCCTACAGTACCGTAAATCTGGCGGTGCACCTCGGTAACCGCCATAACCGGCGATGTTTCTGTAAGCCCGAAGCCTTCTAATACTTTTATACCCAGATCGCCAAAAAACTCGCCGATGTTTTTAGGCAGGGCCCCACCGCCCGATAGCATGATCTTTAAGTTGCCACCGGTACGCTCTTTTATCTTGCTAAATACTAATTTTTCGGCCAACGCGTGTTGACTATTTAATAGCAGTCCCGATTTTTTTCCGTCCTCGTTAGCTATGCGATATTTGCGGCCAATGTCCGGGGCCCATAAAAATATCTTTGCTTTTACTCCGCCGGCGCTAGTGCCGTTTTTCATGGCGCGGTCGTGTATACGTTCCAATAGGCGCGGAACGCAGTTCATTACGTTTGGCTTAACCTCGCCCATGTTTTTGGCTAACAGCTCCAGGCTTTGCGCGAAGGCAATTTTAGCGCCGGCATATAAGCAAACATGATAGGTAGCGGTACGCTCAAATACATGCGATAGTGGAAGGAAGGATAAAAACACATCGGTTTTTTCAATGATGGGGATCTGCAATAAACTTACCCTAACATTCTCTACCGTGTTTTTATGCGTAAGCATTACACCCTTTGGTATCCCGGTAGTTCCGGATGTATAAATTAAACATGAAAGATCAGAGGGCAAAATAGCCTCGCGCGCAATTTTAATGTCCGATCCATACTTTTTAACTAACGTTAAGCCAACGCTTATTAAATCTTTAAACCTAATTACCCCCGCGTTTAATCGTTGTTTTTCAAGGTATTTTTCATAATCATCAAACGCCGGGATGATACGTTCGAGCGCCGGGCAGTTGTTGGCAATTTTAAGAACCTTCCTAAACAAAAACGGGTTGCCACAAATTATAGTACGGGCATCCGAATCATTTAAGATATATTCAATTTCAGTCTCGGAAAGGGTAGGGTAAATAGAGGTATTTACGCCACCAATTTGCTGCAGCGCCTGGTCGTAATAGATAAAATCAGGACCGTTCTCTATAATCAGCGCCAGTTTATCGCCTTTATGCCGATATCCGGGGAACCAGGCCGAGATAGCATCAATCTTATCTAAAGCTTCGCCATAGGTAATATCAACCCACTCATCGCCTACCTTATGACTTAAAAAAGTATGTGTGGCAGGGTGGATGTGCTTAACCAAATAACGTATAAGGCTGGGTACGGTTTGACGCTCAGTTACTGAATTCATTTAGGTATAATCAGGTTTTACAAGAGAAACAAAGCTAATTTTATTTTTCAAAAAACGGAAAGCTTATCAAGATGCTCCAGTCGTAATATTTTTACTACCTTTACGACATAATTACGATCACTACATATCAACTACGGATCACTAAAAATCCGAATCCTTAATTAGGATTACACGCACCGCTAAATAGCGGCAGGCTTTGTATTGTCCTTGCTTAATCCTCTATAGTATTCAATTATTTATTGCCTCACGGCATTACCGGCATTGTTATGCCTATATCAAAACAAAATGGAACAAAAATCTAATAAAACAATAGTGGCCGGATTTTATAAACGCATAGTTGGCCAGCGCGAGAGTTCATTAATAAATCAGTATGTACGCGAAGATTACATTCAGCACAGCCCCATGGGTAAGGATGGCCGCGAGGGCCTGTTTGAAATGGTAGAATTTTTAAAGAGCTTACCACCATCTACAGAAACTCAATCGCCGGTAAAAATGCTGATTGCCGAGGGTGACATGGTAGCCGGCCTGCTGGATATTAAATTTATGGGGAAACGTATGTTGGTGGTCGACCTTTTCAGGTTACAGGATGGCCTGCTTGCCGAACATTGGGATGTCGTGCAGGAAATTGATGCTGATCTATCTATTGATCATATTATTGCAGATGAAAACGCAAGTGATTTGTTGGCCAATAAAGAGCTGATAACAGACCTATTGGGCGTCAATCTTCGCAGGTTGATAGGAGAGGGAGATGTAATTGTGTCACAATCAGAAATAACCGAGGGAGATAATGTATTTGCCCAATATGATGTCTTTAGATTGAAAGACGGTATTATTCAATCACAGCTAACGGTTAAACAACAAGTGCCTGATGTGATGATGCATAATAACGGGATGTTTTAATTGATGTAAAGACGCAATGCATTGCGTCTTTACCCACATCCTGCCCCAAGACGGAAAATATTGCGTCCTCTACGGTAACAAAAAAGCCATCCGTATTTGCGGATGGCTTTTTAAATATTGTCAGGATACGATTATACCGAGAAGCTTTCACCACAACCGCAGGTGCGGCTTGCGTTAGGGTTATGAAAGTTAAAACCTTTACCATTTAACCCATCTGAAAAATCAAGCTCGGTGCCGGCCAGGTACAGGAACGATTTCATATCCAAAGCCATGCGTACGCCTTTGTCTTCAAAAAACTGGTCACCCTTTTTCTCCTCGTTATCAAAATCGAGATTATAAGATAACCCCGAACATCCTCCGCCCTGAACAGAAACCCGCAGGAAATAAGAGGCATCAAGCCCTGAATCCTGCATCAGGTGTTCTATTTTACTTTTCGCTTTATCAGTTACAGTTACCATTGTTAGTTAGATTTGAGATGCCAGATATGAGATTTGAGACGAGATATTAATCTCAAATCTCACATCTCAATACTCACGTCTTAAATTAGTGATGCGATTTTTCAAGCTCTAACGCTTCCATGCCATTTTTAACGCGGAAATCGTTAATTGCTGCTTTGATAGCATCCTCTGCCAAAACAGAGCAGTGAATTTTTACCGGCGGCAATGCTAATTCTTCAACAATATCCATGTTGTCAATTTTCATCGCATCGTCGATAGATTTTCCCTTTAACCACTCGGTAGCTAATGATGATGAAGCTATAGCCGAGCCGCAGCCAAAAGTTTTAAACTTAGCATCAGTGATGATGTTGTCATCACCTACCTCAATTTGCAGGCGCATAACGTCACCGCACTCTGGTGCACCAACTAAGCCGGTACCTACTTTATGACTGCTTTTGTCTAAGGTACCAACGTTGCGCGGGTTGGTGTAATGATCAATTACTTTATCTGAATATGCCATTTTATTTAATGTTTTAATTAGTGAATTAGTGAGTGAGTGAATGTTCAAAAATCACTAACTCTAATTTATATTTATTAAATCCGAAATCGAAAATTCAATATTCGAAATTATTATTAGTGTTCTGCCCACTCAATCGAGTCAAGGTCGATGCCTTCTTTAAACATCTCCCAAAGCGGCGACATGTTGCGCAGGTTGGTAACCGCTGTTTTGGTTACTTCAATTGCGTAATCAACCTCTTCCTCGGTAGTAAATCTACCTAAACCAAAACGTATCGAAGAGTGTGCCAGATCATCTGACAAACCTAAACTTTTTAATACGTATGACGGTTCTAACGATGCTGAGGTACAAGCCGATCCTGAAGATACAGCCAGGTCCTTCATCGCCATCATTAAACCTTCGCCCTCAACATATTTAAAGCTGATGTTGGCTACATGCGGTAAGCGGTGTTCAACGTTTCCGTTTACATAGCTTTCTTCTAATACAGTTAAGGCGTTTTGTAATTTATCGCGCAGGGCTGATAAACGTTTTGCTTCACTTTCCATTTCAAGTCCGCAAAGTTCGGCAGCTTTACCTAAACCAACTATACCCGGAACGTTTAATGTACCCGAGCGCATACCGCGTTCGTGGCCGCCTCCGTCCATTTGTGCGGTAACTTTAACACGTGGTCCTTTACGGCGTACGTATAATGCACCCACGCCTTTAGGGCCGTAAAATTTATGTGCCGATAGGGCTAAAAGGTCAATACCATCTCTGTTTACATCAACAGGTATTTTACCAACAGCCTGTACAGCGTCAGTCATAAACAATGCGCCATATTTATGGGCTATTGCCGATATTTCTTTTATTGGCTGTATAACACCTATCTCGTTGTTACCATACATAACAGAAACCAGGATAGTTTCAGGTGTCATGGCAGCTTCTAATACAGCAAGGTCAAGTAAACCGTCTTCTTTAACAGGTAAGTAAGTAACCCTGCCACCCATTTTTTCAACGTGTTTACAAGCGTCTAATACCGCTTTATGTTCGGTAACCGTGGTAATAATGTGGTTGCCTTTTTCTTTATACATTTCAAAAACACCCTTAATAGCAAGGTTGTCTGATTCGGTTGCTCCTGATGTAAAAATGATCTCTTTTTCGCTGGCGCCAATTAGTTTAGCCACCTGCTCGCGTGCGTAATCAACACCTTCTTCTGCTACCCAGCCAAACGGATGGTTGCGGCTGGCAGCATTACCAAACTTTGTAGTGAAGTAAGGTATCATTGCTTCCAGCACCCTTGGATCCATAGGTGTCGTGGCATTGTTATCAAGGTAAATTGGGATATTCATATCTGTAATATATTAATAGTACAAAGATATGCAAACATTTCAATTTAAAATCAATCAAAATAAGGTAAAACCGTCATATTAAACTAATAATTTAAACTTTGTGGCGCTTACAGCGTATACTTATTTAAAAGCATTGGTTAATCTTATAAAATTTAAGACCTTTGCTTTTTTAATAAACGGTTCGCCAAATCCTTAAAATTTTTGTAATTTTAAGTTGTGTTACTAATGATAATGGCAACCGCAAATTCTAATAACTACATTGATGAGTATCATTCACAATAAAGATATCGGTACCAAGCAAAAGGCCCTTGCCATTAACCTCGACCCCAAAATTTATGGCTCATTTGCCGAGATAGGCGCCGGGCAGGACGTTGCCGCCAATTTTTTTAAGGCCGGAGCTTCATCAGGTACCATTGCCAAAACCATGTCAGCTTATGACATGACCGTTTCTGACGCTATTTACGGCGCATTAAAAGTTAAACGATATGTCAGCGAGTCGCGCCTGATGGCCATGCTTAACCACGAGTATAACCTGCTTATTGAGCGGCTGGCCGAACAACGCGGAGATAACACAACGTTCTTCGCTTTTTCTGATACCGTATCAACCCTTAATTACCATAAAACCAACGAGGCCCACGGCTGGATGGGGGTGCGTTTCCAGTTAGAGCCAAACGGCCCGTTTAATGATGTGATCCTGCATGTTAAACTGCTGGATACCGACAATAACCTGCAGCAGCAGGCAGTAGGTGTATTAGGGGTGAACCTGCTATACGCCTGCTTTTATTATAACGAAGTAGCGCCGGCGTTTTTGCTGTCGCTGATGGATGAATTGAGCCGCGACCGGATACAGATTGATATGATCCAGTTTGAGGGGCCAAACTTCGAGAAGGTGGATAACCGCCTGATGAGCCTGCACCGGTTAAATATGGTTTCTCTGACGCCGCGCTGTTTGGGCCGGATGGCGAGAACGAACAACCATCAGAAGCTTTATATAAGAAACACGTTGTAGTTATAAGGGGGCGTTTCCGGCCGATAATTAACGTGCATCTGGATATGCTGAACACCGGCGTTAAGCAGTTTATGCAGGAGCCCGATGTTGATAAGAAGAATGTGGTGGTAGTAGCCGAACTTACGCTGCAGTCACTAATGGAACGGGACGCCGATCCCAGTACAGAGATCGACGAAAAAGACTTCCTCGACCGGGTGGATATTCTATGCTCGTTAGGGCAAACGGTGTTGATATCCAACTTCCATGAATATTATAAACTGGTATCCTATCTGTCTAAGATCACTAATTTGAAACTGGGTGTGGTACTGGGTTATCCTAATCTTGAATACATTTTTGGCGAGGAGCATTATAAGGACCTGCCGGGCGGTATCCTGGAGTCGTTTGCTACGCTGTTTAGCCGTAAGGTGAAGCTGTTTATATACCCCACACTGCGTAACGGCGTTATTATGAACTGCCTGCGCTTTTACCCGCCACCACATTTGATAGATCTGTACCGCTACCTGATAGCGAACAACAAGATAGAAGATATCCGCAATTATAAAGAGGCTAACCTGCACGTTCAAACAGACATTGTACTGCAGCTAATAAAACAAGGAGCCGAGGGGTGGGAGCAGTTTGTACCACCCGAAGTTGCTGACATGATAAAGGCACGTTGCCTGTTTGGCTACCCGTGCGCTGTTGACCCGGCTACCGGCGAACCTGTTAAGAATGGCGAAATTGCTACGAAGTAATCCTTGATTTTCGGCGTGTTTTGTTTCATGGGTGTATGAAACAGATGAAACAAGTGAAACAATTTTTTGAGTTAATTAATTGTTAATGAGATTTTTGTGAAAAACTGGTGAAACAAAATGAAATAGTTTTTTTGATTCAATTGCCTGATAATAAAGCCATTATTGAAAAATTTGTTTGTTTAAACATATATTGTTATTTTTCATAATTAGATACTTCGGTTTTATAGCTGAATTTTAGTCAAGCAAATGATAATCAGTTAATTGACAGATGTATTTAGTCATTGCTAATTGTAGCCAAAACGACGTTATTATTTAAATAATCATCATATTTGGTACATGAACAAAATAGAACATATTGGCATAGCAGTGGCCGACCTAAAAGCTGCCGGCGACCTCTATGAAAAACTATTAAACACCCCCGTTTACAAAATTGAAGAAGTAGCTACTGAAGGCGTTAAAACCGCTTTCCTGCAAAGTGGGCCAAATAAGGTAGAGTTGCTGGAAGCGTCTAACCCGGATAGCCCCATAGCCAAATTCATTGCCAAAAAAGGAGAGGGGATCCATCACATAGCTTTTGAAGTAGATGATATCAACGCCGAAATGGCCCGGCTAAAAAACGAAGGTTTTATTTTACTAAGCGATGAGCCAAAACGCGGCGCCGATAATAAGTTGGTTTGTTTTGTGCATCCTAAGAGTGCGGGTGGGGTTTTGGTGGAGTTGTGTCAAAGCATAGCTCAGGAAAATTTGTAATTTGCGTTAGCGATAGCAGCGGATACCGGCCTTTGCGCCTAAGGCAGGCGTATAAGCGCATAGCACGGGCAGAAGGCAACGCCGTAATTAATACTCACCATTTGCTCACCCTAATTATCACTGCGCTAGATATCACTCTTTGATGTAGCACGGACTGCTATCTGCTTAGCCAATTGTCATAGGCCGCTTTAGCGATATTAGCAATCACCAATTCCCGTTCAGCTTCGCTTGATCTAGAGTCTGAAACGAATACAGAGATAGCTATATGCCTGCCGTTAGGCAGCGTGATGATGCCGGCATCGTTTGTTGCCCTGGTTAAACCGTTGAAGGTTCCGGCGGTACCGGTTTTATGTGCTACGACTGTGCCTTTTGGTAACAGTCCTTTTATTCTTTTCGGGCCTGTCGGCGATGTTGTCATATCGGTCAGTAAAACTTTAAAGCTATTGGCCGATAGCTTGTTTTTAGTGTAAAATATATTTAGCAATCTGGTTATTGCCTTTGGTGTGGCCCAGTTTTTATACTGAATAATATCGTTAGCTACCTGTATTTTTTCGGTAGTGGCTATCGCGATATCTTTTATCCCCAGTTGGTGTACGTATCGGTCGGCTTGCTTTGTGCCACCCAGTATGCGCAACAAAACATCAGAGGCCGACCCGTCGCTTTCGCTAACCGCGTAGTTTATCAAATCCTTTACAGAAATGTATGTACCGGCAGGATATTGATCACGTAGCGGACTATGACCGTTTTTGGCAATGTAGTCGGCTGTGTCGACTTTTATTTTTTGCGTTAATGAAAGTACGCCTCTATCTACTTTAGCAAGTACCGCCATACCTATCGGGAATTTATAAACACTTTGCATCGGGAATCGTTTATCCCCGTTTAAAGTTATGGTTTCGCCTGTCTCTAACAACGTGGCGCAAACGCCCACATTTCCGCTTACTGTTTTGGATAATTGGTTTATTTTCGTTTGCAGCGTGTTTTGCCCAAAAACTTGTTGCGATAGCAATAAGATAAATAAAGATTTTAATAAAGTAAACTTGCCTAATTTCATAGTAGGTAGGTGAGTAGTAAGGTGCGGTTAAAGATAAAAGTAATGATGGTAATCTGCAATTGTGTGTGACGCTGCGCTTCAATAACTACTAAAATCGATCATCCCTAAACCATGTTAATAATTTTTTTATTTTGACTTTTTACTTTTGAATTAAAATACTACATTTGCACCTCTTTTATTAGAAGAAGAGAAGAATAACGAAATGAAAAAAGATCTGCACCCATCAAACTATAGATTAGTTGTATTTAAAGATATGTCAAACGACTATTCTTTTATCACTAAATCATGCATCGACACCCGCGAAACTGTAAAGTGGGAAGACGGTAACGAATATCCATTAGTAAAATTAGAGATTTCTCATACATCGCACCCTTTCTATACCGGTAAAATGAAACTGGTTGATACTGCTGGTCGTATTGATAAATTCCGTACCCGTTATAACAAGTAATATCAACTTGTTAATAAAATATTTACAAGTCCCGGCTTTGCAGTCGGGACTTTTTTATTTTTGCGCCATGGCAATTATCCTGTTCGACGATAGCGCACACCTATCGCTTAGGCCCCTAACTTATACACGCCCCGTTGCCGACCTGCGCATTGGTATTTTAACCATTGCCGAAAAATGGGCAAATCACCCGGATACAACGTATTCTTTCCAAACTCAGCCTTATTTACAGGCTAAGTTCCCGATAAAATCAGGGACAGATGATTTGTACATCAATGGCTCGGTTTGCCCGGATGAAGCGTTGGTGGAGGCGATCAACCAGCTTAAAACCGGCGAAGCGTTGAAGCAAGGCGAGTTTTTGATCGCGGCAAAAGCGCCTACTGATGCCGATTTTAGCCGGGTTATAAATTATGATCCATCTTTTGTTAGCATAAAATACCCGGAACATATTTTTAGCAAGAACGATATTGAGCTACGCAAGGATTTTAAGCTATTAACCAAAGGCCGGACAAGTGCCGCGATAAGTGCGACCAACGTTATTATAGGCACGGATTTTTTTGCCGAGGAAGGCGCTACCGCCGAATGCTCGACCTTTAACACGACTAACGGACCTGTTTATTTAGGTAAGAACAGTAGTGTTTGGGAAGGTACCAACATCCGCGGATCGTTTGCGCTATGTCATGATTCGCAGGTTAAAATGGGTGGTAAGATCTATGGCGCTACTACCATAGGGCCTTATTCGCGTGTTGGCGGCGAGATCAATAACGCCGTCATCTGGGGCTATTCATCCAAGGGCCATGAGGGTTACCTGGGTAATGCCGTATTGGGCCAGTGGTGCAATATAGGTGCCGACAGCAATAACTCGAACCTCAAAAACAACTATGCCGAAGTGAAGCTTTGGGATTATACCACCGGGCGCTTCCGTAAAACCGGACTGCAATTTTGCGGTTTAATTATGGGCGATCATGCTAAATGCGGTATCAATACCATGTTTAATACGGGTACGGTAGTAGGGGTTAGCGCTAATGTTTTTGGAGCAGGCTATCCGCGCAATTTTATACCCGATTTTGCCCGGGGCGGCGCGCATGGTTTTGAGGTATATACCATCAAAAAATGTTCGAGACAGCTCATCTGGTATTTGAGCGGAAGGATAGCGTATTTGACGAAAAAGAGCAGGAGATATTAAAAACCGTTTTTGAATTAACGGAGAGTTACAGACAAGTATTTTAAATGAGTCGATAGTCCATGGTCGATAGTCCATGGTTGTCAAAATAATAATTATACAATCACAAAGCTATGGACCATTGACTATGGACCATGGTCTAACATTAAACCAATCATGAGAAAAAAAAATCGTAGCGGGAAACTGGAAAATGAACTTGGATTATAACGAAGGTTTATCCTTGTTTAGCGAAGTTGTAAATATGGTAAATGACGAAGCTACCGGATCGCAGGAAGTTGTAGTTTGCAGCCCCTTTATTCATTTACACAGCCTGGTACAACTGGCTAAAGGTTCGGCAAAGGTCGCTATCGGCGCGCAAAATGCCCACCAGGCAGAGAGCGGCGCTTATACCGGCGAGATCTCGGCGAGGCAAGTAAAATCTACCGGGGCCAATTACGTAATTTTAGGCCACTCAGAGCGTCGCCAGTACTTTGGTGAGACTAACGCGCTGTTAGCTAAAAAAACCGATACAGCATTAGCTAATGACCTTAAACCGATATTCTGCATAGGCGAGACCTTGCAGGAGCGTGAAGCTAACGTGCATTTTGATATCATCAAAACCCAGTTGGTTGAAGGTGTGTTCCATTTAGATGCTGCCGCGTTTAGCAAATTGGTACTGGCTTATGAGCCTGTTTGGGCCATTGGTACGGGTGTTACCGCGACGTCAGACCAGGCGCAGGAGATTCACGCGTTTATCCGTAAAGAAATTGCTGCTAAGTATGATCAGGGTGTTGCTGATGCCACCACTATTTTATACGGCGGAAGCTGCAACCCTAAAAACGCTAATGAACTTTTCGCTTGCGCGGATATTGATGGCGGCTTAATTGGCGGTGCATCGTTAAAGTCAAGAGATTTTACGGATATTGTAAAGGCTTTTAATTAAGCTAAACAATTGATGATCAAATAAGTTAAAGGGAGTAGTATGTTTAAGTATTTTATAAAAATTATACTGCCCCCTTAATTGCTTTTTGGGCTTTTGCTTTATTTGTAAAATTTACGCCTGATCTTCACCGCGTTAGCGGCCTTGAAAAATTGGGCGATTTTACCGTGCCCGGCCTTATCGCTTATTATAAGATCTTTGCGCCCGGTCAGATAGTTATTGCGCTGCTTACCCAATGGCTTATTGCCATGCCGCTTTGGAAAAAGATCCCGGCAAAACCTGCCTCGGCTATACTTATTTTTAGTTTGATATTGCTGGTTTGTGCGATCTGCGGGTTCGGGTTAGCCTATATTATATGGGACCCGACAACGCCGCTAAGCGAGTGCATAAAAATAGGCCTGTTTATGACCGGCGTACAGGTGTTTTACTGGGTGATAAACTTCTTATGCTTATACCTGCTGGATTTTAAATCCTTTAAAAAGGTTGCGCCCGAAACCGAAACAGAATAATACCATGAATTACTACGAACTTACCTTTACCACCGAAACTACCGAAGATTACCAACACGACCTGCTGATAAATGCTTTGGGCGAGATAGGCTTTGATACCTTCGAAGAATTGGAAAAAGGCTTTAAGGCATATATACCCGAGGCTGATTTTAACGAGGAATCAATAGCCGAAGCTGTTGAGCCTTATCGGGAAATGTTTGGGTTTAGCTATGAATCGGCGCTTATCCCGCAAAAAAACTGGAACGAGGTATGGGAAAGTAATTTTGAACCCATTGCCATAGGCGACGAGATATTTGTACGCGCTACTTTTCATGAGCCACGGCCCGAGTTTAAATACGAGATCGTTATCGATCCTAAAATGGCTTTTGGTACCGGCCATCACCAAACTACGGCAATGGTTTTAGCGCATATGCTGGAGAATGATTTCGCCGGCAAGAAAGTGCTGGATATGGGCTGCGGTACGGGTATACTGGCTATTATGGCTGCTAAGCTGGGGGCCGAAAGTATTGTTGCGATAGATTACGACCCGGTATGTTATGAGAGTACCATCGAAAACGCGCAGCTAAATAACATTACCAATATTACCGCGCTTTGCGGTTCTAAGGAAGCTATTCCCGCAGAGCAATATGATACCATCCCGGCTAATATCAATCGTAATATTTTGATAGATCAGATGCCGCGTTACGCAGAAGCTTTAAAAACAGGTGGCGAGATCTATTTCAGCGGTTTTTATGAGTCGCCCGACCTCGGATATCATCAAAGACGAGGCCGCAAAATATGGCATGAAATACATCACTCATAAAAAAGACAAAGAATGGGTGGCTGCTAAGTTTGTGAAGTAAAAGCGCGCTGTCATGCTGAGCTCGTCGAAGCATGTGTGGGTATGGCCTTTGCGCTCGTCCTTCGACAGGCTCAGGATGACACCTCAGGCTTTGGTATTCCCCTCAAAACCAATTTACATTTATGTGTTTTATTTGACAGAGTAAACCTGTATTCCCATTAACTTTGTATTGTAATTAACTTTTGGACTAAGTCAAAAAGACACATATCTAAATTCTATTGTCATGAGGACCTATCTTGTACCTATCGATTTTTCGCCTGCGTCAATAAACGCTGCCGGGTTTGCTGTTGAACTGAGTAAACAAACCAATGTTGAGAATATCATTTTGCTAAACGCTTATTACGTATCGCCTCTTGAAACCCTGTTACCCAACGCGGATATGGTGCAGTTGTTTGAAGAAGAGGTTGAACAAAACGCGGCAGACAGGATAACGAAACTTTATCGTCTGCGTGACAGGCTCAATAAAAAAGTTAGGAAAGGGGTACAGATCAGTATTCATTTAAACCGGTCGCATTTATTACGCGCTGTGGTCGAAAACGTATTCACCAAAAAGGCCGACCTGGTAATTTTGGGCAGCAAGGGAAATAGCAGCCTGAGCAATTCGGATATAGGTAGCCACGTTGTAAGTATATCAAAAGCCAGCCCCGTACCGGTAGTTGTAGTGCCACCAACTTATAATTTTAAAGATATTAAACGAGTAGTTGTAGCCTGCGATTTTGAAAAGGTTAAGGATACCGTTCCGCTGGAACCATTAAAACGCCTGCTTGATAAAAAGAAATTTGAGCTGCTGGTAGTTAATATTGACAAAGACAGCCGGCACTGGCGGGTGATGCAAAGCGCGATGCCGAAGAAAGCGCTTTATATGAAATGCTTGCACCTTACAACCCCCAATACAGCTACGTAAATAACCCCGATGTAATAAACGGGATATTGAAGTTTGCTGCTGATAATGATACTCAACTGGTAATAGCGCTGCCGCATAAATACAGTTTTTTCCAGTCGCTGCTGCATGATAGTGTATCGCAACAACTGGCGGCAAACGCGGCGGTGCCGGTACTGTTATTGAAATAATAAATGCTTTGTTAAGCAAATGGTTTTTGCGTTAATTTGCACCAGTTTACAAGCATAACCTGCGAAAAATACATGAGGGTACATTTTATAGCTATTGGCGGCAGTGCTATGCACAACCCGGCCATTGCACTGCATAAAAAAGGATTTGAAGTAACCGGATCAGACGATGTATTGTTTGAACCATCGGTATCGCGCCTGGCTAAGTATGGCATATTACCTGCCGAAAATGGCTGGTATCCCGCAAAGATCACGACTGACTTGGACGCTATAATTTTAGGCATGCATGCCCGTATAGATAATCCTGAATTGTTGAAAGCGCAGGAGCTGGGTATAAAAGTATATTCGTATCCCGAATATATTTACGAACAATCAAAAGATAAAAAGCGTGTTGTAATAGGAGGGAGCCACGGTAAAACTACTATTACCTCTATGATCCTACAC
The DNA here is from genome assembly GCF_013087555.1 of Mucilaginibacter humi. NCBI lineage: Bacteria > Pseudomonadati > Bacteroidota > Sphingobacteriia > Sphingobacteriales > Sphingobacteriaceae > Mucilaginibacter > Mucilaginibacter humi. The sequence goes on along the minus strand of NZ_JABFCR010000001.1, from coordinate 47,171 downwards.
GCCTTGCAAGCAGCCGGTAAAGATTTTGATTACCTGGTTGGTGCACAACTGGAAGGCTTTGAAACCATGGTAAAGCTTACCAAAGAAGCACCCATTATTGTAATTGAAGGTGACGAGTATTTGGCTTCGCCGATAGACAGGCGGCCAAAGTTTCATTTATACAAAGCCAATATCGGGGTGATAAGCGGCATAGCCTCGGGATCATATCAATGTGTTTCCAACTTTCCAGAGTTATATTGATCAGTTTAAGATCTTTATTGAAACCATACAGCCCGGCGGCACTTTAATTTACAGCGAGACTGACGCTGTTTTAAATGAAGTTGTTGCTGAAGACGAATTGCAGGTAAGCAAACAACCTTATGCTCTGCCTGAATACAGTATAGAAAATGGGGTTACCACAATTTTGTCCGACGGTGAAAGATATCCGCTTGAAGTTTTTGGCGAACATAACCTGCTAAACATGCAGGCCGCCCGTTTGGTATGCGAAGGTTTGGGCATCAGCAAAGCTGATTTTTATAAATATATCACTACGTTTAAAGGTGCCGCCCGGAGGTTGGAGTTAGTTGGCAAAAATGATAACGCTACCGTTTTTAAAGATTTTGCTCATTCGCCATCAAAATTGGAGGCGACGATACACGCGGTTAAAACACAGTTCCCTGACAGGAAACTTATTGCCTGTATAGAACTGCATACATTTAGTAGTTTGAATAAAGATTTTTTAGCGCAATATGCCGGAACTATGGACGAAGCTGATGTCGCTATCGTTTTTATTGATAAGAAAACTTTCGAGCAAAAGAAGATGGAACCCTATCCGGCCGAAACGGTACAGGCCGCTTTTGCTAAAAACGACCTGACTTTTTTCAATGATCCGCAATTATTGTTAGCTGATTTACAACAGCTTAAGTTAGTCAATACCAATCTCTTAATGATGAGTTCGGGTAACTTTGGTGGTATAGATTTAATTCAACTTAAAAATAAAATATTACAATAATTGTTTTAAATAAAAAAATATTAGTAACTTTATTAACTATTGAGAAACCCTTACCGTATTATTACAGACCCTAAATGAAGTCACTAGGAAAAAAAAATCAGACTATTACGCCACCAGAAGGCATGGAGCCGGAGGATGTTGCAAAGAGGTTAGATATTTCTATTCCAGCTTTTTCAAAAATTGAAACGGGAATAACTGATATTAACTTATCGCGTCTTGAACAGATCTCCAATTTATTTGAGATGTCAGTAGTTCAGTTATTAACTTTTAATGACATGGAGCAGGAGCAGAAATTTGTTAATGAACTGGATTTGGTTAATAAAAAATTAACCGACAGGGAGGTTGAAATTATAGAATTACAGAAAAAAGTTATTGAACTTTTTGAAGAGTTAAGACATAATAAAGCTACCGCTTAATTAGCGTACGCTTTTAATAAATAGTAAGGCTTATACAGGCGGATTATTTTTCCTGTATAAGCCTTTTCTTTTGTTATATTTTAATTAAAGATATAACGCATTGTTAAATGCTTATTGGCAAATGTAGCTTCCATAGAGTTGTGTAGGGCCACCATCTTTTCGTTAAAATCGCCTACCCATGATAGTTCCAGTACGTCGTATTGTTTAAGCGGCAACACATACTCGCCCAATTTTATAAACAGCGCCGACTCAAGGCCATGATTTTGAAACTTTTGTTTAGTACCCATCACAATGGCCCGCATGCGTTTAACGCCTTTCCATTTATAATATAAAAATTTAAGCTTACCTATTAAGTCAAGCTTGCCGTGTAATGGTTTTAGCATCTGGTTAGCATCAGGCAATACAATGTTAAATGATGCAGGTTCGCCATTAACATAGGCAAACCAAATTAAATTCTCGTCCATAATTGGCTTCATTTTGGTGAAGCTTTCTAATATGGTGCTATAATTAATAGGGACAAAGTTTTCAAATCCTGCCCGGCATCGTTGTATATTTCAATAAAATCGGCAGCAAATTTTTCTATTTGTTTTGCTTGCAGGTGTTTAAATTCATATCCCGGTTTTTGGCTAACCCATTTAGCTATTTTATAAAAACGTTCGGGGAAAGGCTTATTTACATCCAGATGGTTGGTTATTTGCTCATACATTTTTTTAAATCCGTAGTTTTCAAAAAAGCCCGGTAATAGGGCGGGTTATAATTCATACCGTATGATGGCGGCGTGAACCCTTCAACCAGTAACCCCCAAAAAGTATCATTTTCGCCAAAATTAATAGGGCCGTCCATGGCTTGCATACCGTTTTCTTTCAGCCAGTTTTTAGCTGCATCAAATAACATAAATGCAGCTATTTGGTCGTTTATGCATTCAAAAAGCCCATGCCACCCGTTGGTTGCTCGTAATGATAGGCTTTTTTCTCGTTGATGAATGCGGCTACGCGGCCAATCAATTCGCCGTCATTATTTCTTAATATCCAGCGGGTGCACTTGCCGTATTGATGAAAATTATTTTTAAGCGGATCAAACACTGCTTCAATATCATTATCAAGCGGGCAAACCCAGTTGCTATCATTTTTATAGATTATTCGGGCAGTATCTAAAAAGGCTTTTTTGGTAGCTTTATCTTTAACTTCAGTTAGGATCATGCAGGATTATAGAAATATAAAAAAGCATCCGAAGGGATGCTTTAAAATGCGTTATATAATAATTATTTAATAATCGTCGTCGTCGTCATCGTCACCGAACTCTTCAAAGCCAAGATCATCTAAAGGCCCATCAAAGTCATCATCCTCATCAACTACCTTTTTTTAGGCGTTGTTTCCAAATCGTCGTCATCATCTTCTGCATCCGTGTCCCTTGGAATGTTCTTGTCTGCAATTTTTTTTTGGCGTTCCCATGCGGTAATTGTTTGTTGTAAAATTTAAGTTTGGGTAAGGTTATTCTAATTTACAAAAATCTCTGCTGATACGTTGTTGTTATTTATTAGTAAAAATAACGAAAAATCAATTTGAAAGAAAAAACATTTAAAAATTATTCTTGCTGCTCGCCAATTGATGTGGAGTTATCTGTAAGTTCTTTAATATTAGGTAATTCTTCAATACTATTTATCCCAAAATAATCCATAAATAGTGCACTTGTGCCGTATAAAATTGGTTTGCCTAAGGCTTCCGACTTCCCGTTTATTGCGATTAACTCCTTCTCCAGTAATTTTTGTATCGAATAATCGCAATTTACACCACGGATCTGTTCAACTTCGGTTTTGGTTACCGGCTGCTTGTAAGCAATTATGGCCAATGTTTCTAAAGCGGCCTGGCTCAACTTCTTTTTAGACCGTTGTAATTGCAAAAGGCTGATAACAGGATGGTAATTTTTTTAGTTAAAAACTGGTAGCCATTGTTCAGGTTAACCAGTTCGATGGCAAAGTTTTCCGCCGAGTATTTAGTTTTTATATTTTCAAGGCTGGTAGTTACCTCATCAAGCAAAAAATCGCGCTCGAAGGTCGCTTGCAAACAATACATTATCTCTTCAACACGGATGCTTTGTTCCGAAGCAAAAACAAGCGCCTCTATATACAATTCAGGATTTTCCATTGTGCTGTAAAATTAGTATTCCCGGCAGGTGTAACAAGTTTAATTTGAAAAAAAGCTTCTTGTATAGCCAAAACGCAAGTATCGTCAATTATTTAATTAAACAGTTATTCCTGATAGCTATTTAAGCATAACTGTGGCATAGTTGTTGGCTTCGCTGATTTAAGAGTTTTTTAACAAAAATTCAATTTTTCGTCTAATTTTTAATAAAATTTTAATAATTCCAAATAGTTGTGACAATTTATTAAAAATATGAAAACCGCATCAAATACATTAAGCGTATCTAAAAAAGAGTTTCAGCAAACTATAACTAAAATTATATTTCAAACAACAAATCAATTACTTTCTTATGAAAACAGAAACACTATTTGAAAACGCTGACGTGAATATGGCCCGGAGGTCGTTTTTACGTTATGCCGGAGTTGGGGCGGCCGCCGTTGGCGTACTGGCTGCAGCATCTTGTACCAAAGGTACAGATAATAACATGGGCGATCCAGTTACTCCACCTAAAAACAACGGAATAGACATAGGCGCTAAAGGCGATCTTGCTATCTTAAACTATGCGTATGCTCTTGAGCAACTTGAAGCTGCGTTTTATATCAATGTTGCAGCACACATGTACACCGGTGCATCAGCGGACGAAATTGCTTTGTTAACTGATATTCGCGACCACGAGGTTGCACACAGGGAATTTTTTAAAGCTGCTTTAGGCAGTAATGCGATTGTATCCTTAACTCCAAATTTCAGCGCTATTGACTTCAGCAGCCGTACCCGTGTATTGGCAGCAGCAAAAGCTTTTGAAGATACCGGTGTTAGCGCATATAACGGCGCAGGTTACCTCATCCAAAATACCGACTATCTACTACTGGCAGGTAAGATCGTATCTGTAGAGGCACGCCATGCCGCATACATCCGTAACCCGGTTAGCCCGGGTAGCTTTGCCGATAATATGATACTTGACGCAAACGGAATGGATAAACCGCAAACTATTGCCCGGGTATTGGCAATTGCAAACACTTACCTTACCACTAAAGTAAGTGCGTCTAATTATGGTTATGTAGCATCTTAAAACAGAAAAGTCATGAATTTATTTGGATTAATAGAAGAAATAGAAAAAGCAGACCCTGAGTTTCAGGACAGGATCAGCCCGCGTCGCGACGCGATAAAAAATATAACAAGCTTTGGATCAAAAGTAGCAATCGCGGCAGCACCATTTGTTTTTAGTACGTTGATAAAAAAGGCGTATGGGCAAACAGCTACACCGAGTGTGAACGACGTATTGAATTATGCTTTAAAACTGGAGTATCTTGAAGCGGCTTTTTACAATGCAGGTGTAGCTTCAAGCTTAGGATTTTCCGCTACGGAAAAATCATACCTGTTAACTATCCAGGGCCATGAAAACGCGCACGTTGCATTTTTAAAGAGCGTTTTAGGGTCAGCAGCTGTGGCGCAAACTACGCAGGGTACCAATGGCACTTATGACTTTACCGCAGGGGGACTTTCCCAACTGTACTAAGTAATGTTGATACTTACTTTGCGGTAGCACAAGCTTTTGAAGATACCGGCGTACGTGCTTATAAAGGACAAGCAGGTTTCCTGATTGGTAATCAAACTGTGCTAACAGCTGCCCTAGATATTCACTCTGTTGAGGCACGTCATGCGGCTGCCATTCGGCAGATCCGTAGGTCGCGCGGTGCTACTACAACCAAGCCCCGGATAAGCGGTGCTAATGATACCGGTATTACTGCGGTAAATGGTAACTATGCAGGCGAGGATAACATAACGCAAGGCCCTGTTACTATAACCAGTTTAGCAGCTGTAAGCGGTACAACGTCAACCCGTATTGCCACTGAGGCTTTTGATGAGCCATTAACTTCTGCACAGGTAGTTGCTTTGGTAGCTCCTTTTGGAGTGAAATAAGTAGTGTTAAATAGGTATGTTTAAACGCCTTAACGATAGTTAGGGCGTTTTTTTTTAGTAGTTGATCACTTGCTCTTCTAACTGTGCCGGAACATCGCGCCACTCGTATTTTTGGTTACGTAGCTGCGGTTCAAAACCAGCGGCTATTATAGAATCTGGATACCTTTGGCGGTAAACCTATGCGGCGCGCCTGCGGCAGATACTACATTTTCTTCTATCATTATCGAGCCAAAATCATTGGCGCCGGCATTTAAACATATCTGGGCAACCTGCTTGCCTACTGTAAGCCATGAGGCCTGAATGTTTTTAATATTTGGCAGCATGATGCGGCTTAAAGCTATCATACGGATATATTCGTCGCCGGTTACATTATTAGTTATGCCGCGCACCTTGCGTAACAACGTGCCGTCATCCTCGAACGGCCAGGGGATAAAGGCTATAAACCCATAATGCCCTTCCGGTTTTTCAGACTGTACTTCGCGGATCCAAACCAGGTGCTCAAAACGCTCTTCTATGGTTTCCACATGGCCAAACATCATGGTGGCCGAGCTTGGCAGGTTTAACTGGTGAGCGGCGCGCATTACATCCAGCCACTCTTTACCGCCGCACTTACCTTTTGATATCAGGCGGCGAACGCGGTCGTTCAGGATTTCGGCACCCGCGCCCGGTAATGAATCAAGGCCCGATTCTTTCATCGCCCTTAATACATCGATATGGCTCATATTCTCCAGCTTGGCAACGTGGGCAATCTCGGGCGGGCCTAATGAGTGTAATTTAAGTGTGGGATACAGCTCTTTTAATTTACTGAACAGATCGGTATAAAAACTCAACCCCAGATCAGGATGGTGGCCGCCTTGCAGTAAAAGCTGGTCGCCGCCCGTGCGGAAGGTTTCTTCTATCTTTTGTTTGTAGGTTTCAATGTCGGTAATATAACTATCTTCATGACCGGGGCGGCGGAAGAAGTTACAAAACTTACAGTTGGCTATACAAACGTTGGTGGTATTAACATTACGGTCTATCTGCCGGGTTACTTTACCATGTGGCACTTGCTTTTTACGCAGCTCATTAGCCACGTACATCAGGTCGGCGGTTGATGCATTATGATGCAGGTAAACACCTTCTTCGATACTTAAAAATTCAAACCGCGAAGCACGCTGTAACAGATCGGCAGTATTCATGCAGCAAATATAAGGATATTGTAATTGGGTTGATTAGCACATTGATCGGCAACGTGTAAAAAAATCAATCCTTCACAAACTCAAACGATTCCCGCGGCTGCAATGAATGCATAGTATTGAAGCATGTCTATATGGTATAAAGTTTATGTGAGTTATTTTTCCAGCGGCAGCGTGAGCCAAAAGGTACTACCCACGCCGGGTTCACTTTCTGCCCAGATTTTACCGTTGTGGCGGGTTATTACCTCTTTAGAAAGATAAAGACCTATACCCGTGCCAGAAACATTTGGATTAGTTTCATCAACCCGATAAAACCTTGAGAATATTTGTTTTAATTTTTCCGGAGCAATACCCACACCAAAATCACGAACACCTATTTTAACATCATTTTTTTCGCGACCAAGCGTTATAATTATCTGATTAGAACCCGGTGCGTAACGGATAGCATTGGTTAGCAGGTTGTTTAGCACTTGTTCAATCCGGTGCGCGTCGCCGTTTATATATAGTTCTGTTATATCGGTTTCAAGCTTGATGTGGTAATTATTATTGCTATGTGCAAATAGTTCAATTACGTTTTCAATAACCTGGACGATATCAAATCGCTCTTCGGTAAACCGCAGTTTCCCGGCTTCAATACTTGATACATCCAGCAAGTCGGATACCAGTGCATTAAGCTTTTTAACCTGCTGCCTGGTTTTATCTACAAACCGTTTACCTTTTTCATCGGTTATCAGGCTGCTTAATAGCTGCAGGTAGCCATTTATGCTGGTTAAAGGGGTTTTAAGTTCATGGCTTGCCAGCCCAATAAATTCGTCTTTTTTATCATTAAGGGCCTTAACCTGTTCAAATAACCGGGCCTTTTCTTCCTGCGCACTTAGGTGCTCGCTAATATCGCGTGCTATTTTTGATGCCCCGATGATATTGCCATTTCCATCAACAATAGGAGATACCGTGATCGAGAGAGGAATTTGCCGGCCATCCTTAGCCTGGCGGATAGTTTGAAAATGATCAACTCTTCTTCCGTTAAATATTTCCCCAATTATGAAAGCTTCTTCCCGGATCCGTTCAGGCGGAATGATGAGAGAAATATGCTTACCAATAATTTCCTGTTCAGTATAGCCAAACATTCTTTCGGCAGCTTTATTCCAACTGGTAATTATACCATCAAGCGTTTTACTCACAATGGTATCGTCCGAGCCATCAACGATAGCAGCCAGCATACCTTGTTTTTCATTAACCCTTTTATAGATAGAAATATCCCGTGCTATTTTTGACGCCCCGATTACTCTGCCCGAATTGTCGGTAATTGGCGAAATGGTAACCGATATAGGTATCATGTCACCATTTTTAGTCATTCGCACCGTCTCGAAATGATCTACTTTTCTCCCCCGCGAGATGTTGCCAATAATAATATCTTCTTCGCCCAGTCTATCATGCGGTATAATCAATGAGATGTGCTTCCCCACCGCTTCAGCTTCAGTATGCCCAAACATACGTTCGGCGGCCGGGTTCCAGCTATTAATAATGCCATCAAGTGTTTTGCTGATTATCGCATCATCAGAAGTAGCTATAATGGACGCAAGTATGGCTTGTTTTTGTTCGGCTAAACTTACATTGTCGGGTAAAAGGGGTGACCCATTAGGCGTATTCTGGTTCATTATCAAATAAACAATTAATATTCCATTTTGTTGTAAATGGTTTTTCTTATTGATCACCTTTTAAATTTATACCACTCTTCCCTTCTCCAGCTTCAGTATTTTATCAACGCTTTCAGGTATCTCATGCTGGTAATGGGTAACATATATTAACGTTACTTTACTCAGGCTGCAAATGGTATCTACCAGATTTTTAAAGTGCTGCTGTTGGTGGGTGTCCATGCCCTGACAGGGTTCGTCAAATATCAACAGAGGCGGGTTTTTTATTAAGGCACGTGCCAGCAGGCATAGGCGTTGCGCACTGGCGGGGATATTTTTTAATAGTACACGGGCATATTTATCTATCTCCGTGGCCTTCATCCAGCGCAGGGCGGTTGCTGCTTTTTCCTTATTGCTTGGTCTGAATAAACCTAAAGTATCGTAATAACCCGACTCGATCACCTGCAAGCAACTGTTATCGGTAGGGAAGTACTGGTGCAGCTCGGGCGATACAAAGCCTATCTTCTTTTAATATCCCAGATGCTTTCACCGGTGCCACGCTTTTTATCGAATAAAATAATATCGTTTGCATAGGCCTGTGGGTTATCGCCGTTTATTAAACTTAGCAATGTTGATTTGCCCGCGCCGTTATGGCCCAGCAAGGCCCAGCGATCGCCTGGGGTTTACCTGCCAGTTTACATTATTTAAAATCACATTATCGCTATATTTAACATTCAATTTGTTCATGCTGACGATCTGGTGATAGGTCATAGCCTCGTGGGTGTTTAATAACGATCGTAATTCACCTTTATCAATAACATCGTCATCGGGTGATGCAACCATTTCTGGTTTAAAATCGGCTTTGCTAAATGTATTTATGATGGCGCCATTTTTTAATACGGCTATGTTGGTTATAGCATCGGGAATTTCATAAGGCGATGTAGCCATGACTACAGAAATTCCGGATTCGGTTATCCCCTCAATTATCGTGTTAAACTCCTGCCGGGTTTGCACATCAAGCCCGGTTAACGGGCTATCCATCAGCAATAAAACCGGGTTTTTAACAAAGCTGCGGCTATCCTTAATCGTTTGGTTTCGCCGTTTGATAGTTTGATAAGTTGTTTATGACTTAATCTGTCCAGCTTTAGTGTGGTAATGATCTTATCGAAGTGCCAATATAAGTTAGGTTGAGGGGCAGATTTTATGGTATGAAGGTATTCGGCTACGGTTAAGGCATCATCGCTATCCATCGAGTTATACCGCTGCTGATAATAAAAGTCGCCGGTGTTGCTTAGGTTCTTAAAATGATGTTTGGCCTCAACCATGGCTACCAGTTTATGGTGGGTTAAATGATCTGGGTTACCGGGATGCTGTTTAAGATAATCATCAAAAAGTGGTAACGCACCTCGCCGCCTGTTATGTTAAAATTTCCGGCAATGGTTTGTAGCAGGGCGCTTTTGCCCGACCCGCTTTCGCCAACCAGCGCCCAGTTTTCGCCTTTATTTACAACGAAGGTTAAATTATTAAATAATAAACCATTTACAGATCGTACGTTAATTTGTGTCGCAGTAAAAACAGGAGATGCCATAGGTAGCAAAAATAAAGATATACCGGGCAATAACCGGGCTAATTTCTAAATAATGGATAGGGTGTAGCTATTGCTATACATTATCGGGGTGATAGCCGGATAATGCAAAGCCAATTTCTATGTTTAAACGATAGGCTTAGTTATTGCATAGCTAACAGAAATAATTTAAACCATGAAAAAATTAAACATTTCTTTGATCCTTTTGGCTATGATTGCCTTAAGCGGCTGCTCTGTTGTTACCGGTATTTTTAAAGCCGGTGTTTTTGTAGGCATATTAGCTATAGTTGTTGTGGTTGGTATCCTTATCTGGTTGTTTTCGATGTTTACCGGTGGTGGAAAATAAATTAGTTTAAAGTTAATTTTTGGCCCGCTTTTGGTTATAACCACAGGACATACAAACACCTATAAAAATGGAAAACAATCAAGCAACAATCGAAACTTTGAATGATCTGATTCAAATTAACAACGACCGTATTAAAGGCTTTGAAAACGCCGTTAAAGAAACTGAAGACGCCGAGTTGGTATCTGTTTTTAATAATAAGATATTAGAGAGCCAACAATTAAGAGCAACGTTAACAGAAGAAGTACAGGTTTTAGGTGCCGACGCTGATGCAGGAACTAGCGTAAGCGGCACTATACACCGCACCTGGTTAGAGCTTAAAGCTAATTTTACGGGCCATAGCAGCCATAGTATTTTAGAGGATTGCGAGTTTGGCGAGGATGCTATTAAAAAAGCTTATCAATCAGCTTTAGAAGAAGAGCATTTACCGGCTTATATAAGGGATATATTAAATGATCAAAAAATGATCCTTGATCAATCGCACGATGAGATCAAGGCCCTGCGCGATTCGATAACGAATTAATCAAGAAAAGCTATTAAACAAAAAAGCCTCCGCGGTAAACCGAGAGGCTTTTTTGTTTGAGTCTAAAAAAATACATTTTTTTAGCAGTGTCAACTTTAGCAGTATCAACTTTAGCAGTATCAACAACAGTAGTGTCAGTTTTTACTGAATCAGTTTTTACTGAATCTGTAGTAGCAGTGCTTGAACCTTTGCAAGCAACGAAAGCAGAAACAACTAATGCTAATGCTGCGATTTTGAATGAATTTTTCATGTTAAAATTTTTTAAAGTGACTATATAGTTTTGATATTAATACAATAAACAACAAAAGGTAACCCACTATTTGTAAAATAATGTGCTACCTTTTGCTAAAAACTAATAATCAGCTATAAATAGTGCGAAATTTAATTTTTAACTGAGTCTTTTTTAACGGTTGTTGTTACCGTTGTAGTGTCTTTATGCGTCGAGTCACCAACAATTGTAGTGTCTTTTTTAACGCTGTCTGTCTGTTTAACAGTAGTGTTTCCTTCACAAGCAGCAAATGATGTAATAGCCAAAGCTATGGCGGCAATCTTCAATAAGTTTTTCATGATGTAAATGTTTAAATGGTTTTGTACAGTTTAATACATTTAATTTAAAAAGGTAACCCCATCTGCATTGTCTCCATACTTATTAACAAAAAAGGTAGCCACTGTATATACAATGGCTACCTTAAAAAACTAAATAATCGACTTTAAAATTTCAACAAAGACTACATTTTCTTAGTAGTATCTTTTTAGTAGTGTCTTTTTTCGCGGTGTCAACTTTTACAGTAGTGTCTGTTTTAACTGAATCAGTTTTTACAGAATCTGTAGTAGTAGTAGATTTGCCTTTGCAAGCAACGAAAGAAGCCATAACTAAAGCGATAGCTGCAATTTTGAATGAATTTTTCATCTTGTTTTTGGTTTTAAAGTGTGTATTAACTAACAGCAATCTAAACAGACTGCAATTTTTCAATGTTAGCTAATAGTTTTTACCACAACATTAGAACGAGATTAGAATTGAATTGGAAAAAAACAAGCCGATAATTAACAGTATTTAACTGTTTGCAAACTAAAAGGTTAATGGCTTTAATGCGCATCCGGCAGATTTTTTAGGCGCTAACCGCGATTTTTATTTTAATTTAGATTTTTTATTCCCTGCATTGGGTTACCATTTGGTATAAATAGTATTAAGTAATGTATATATACTTGTGAATAAACATTTAAAAGATTCAGCGCCGACAGACAGCGAGGTTATTCTTGGGATACTAAATAATTCGGAAAGTGCTTTAAAACGGTTGTATACAGCTTACTTCCCGATGGTATTACAGCTAATCATCAACAACAACGGCAACGAGGACGATGCAAAGGATATTTATCAGGAAGCTATAATAGTTCTTTATAATAAGGTTAAGGCGGGTGATTTTGAATTAAGCAGCAAGCTTAAAACTTACATTTATTCTATCTGCCGCAGACTTTGGTTAAAAAGGCTAAGTCAGCTTAACCGCTACGGGGGGATATCAGGGATTTCCGGAGTTTTTGCCGATAGAGGAAGAAGACGAGGAACAACACAACGACCGTAACATACAGTTTACCAAAATGGAAGGAGCGCTTAAATTATTAGGAGAGCCCTGCAAAACTATAATGGAAGACTTTTATATCAACAATAAATCAATGCAGGATATCTGCGAACGTTTTGGCTACACTAATGCAGATAACGCTAAAACACAAAAATATAAATGCCTGCAAAGGCTGAAAAAATTGTTTTTTCAGCAGAAATAAGAAGGAGTAAGATATGAGCGAGAATCAACTTTTAGAAACAATTGAACGTTACCTTAACGGCGAAATGAAAGCCGATGAGCGTAAGAAATTTGAATTGCTGCGTAAAGAAGATGCCGAGTTGGATAGTAAAGTTGTTGAACACAAATTTTTTACCAACCTGTTGAAGCAATACGGTGAGCGTGTTGAGCTGGAGAACCGTTTAAATGCTATCCATGATGAGATTGACGTGCATACACTAAAAGAAAGCCTGATGGTTCACCCCGTGTGGATAGTGCAAATGTGGCGCAACCATCATTCAAAAATATCGGTAGCTGCATCAGTAGCTATATTCGGTGTTTTTACTTTTATGCTGGTAACCGGCAAGTTTAATAATAACAATAGTAATATTGAGCAGCTAAAGAATGAGGTTAACCAACTTCATAAATCTACAAATAGCGCTATAAAATCTATCAATGATATTAAATCAGGTAAAGGTGCAACTATTGAAAAATACAGTGCCACCGCTACCGGCTTTGCCATTACATCCGACGGTTTAATTGCTACCAACTATCATGTTGTGCGTGATGCTTCCGCGGTATCGGTACAAAATGCTGATGGTGACACTTATAAAGCAGAAGTATTATATACAGAGCCGTTACATGATATCGCTATCTTAAAAATAACAGATAGTACTTTCGAAAAGTTAGGTACAATCCCGTACACTTTTAAAAGGACTGAAAGTAGTTTGGCAGAGCAAATCTCAACTTACGGTTACCCGGATGGTTTCCCTGCTTATAACCCGGGGTATTTATCATCATTATTTGGCCAAAACGGTGATACCTTACATTATAAAGTTACCATGCCTATTAACCCGGGTAACAGCGGTGGCCCGTTATGGGATAGTAAAGGCAATGTAATTGGTATTACCGATTCAAAACAGGCGGCGGTTGAGGGCGAGCATTTCGCTATTAAAGCAAAATATTTATTGGATGCCATTAAAAACATCCCTGCTGATTCGTTAGATAACAAGATTGTTTTAAGTAAGAAAAATACCCTTACAGGTTTAACCGAGGCGCAAAAAGCCGCAAAGGCTAAGAACTTTGTATTTATGGTGAAGGTTTATTAACCTGCAATAAATACACCATTTACCTATGGACGGGAAAAGGCGCTTTTATAGCGCCTTTCTTGTTCTATACATTTGTTATTACCGCAAGAGTAGTGTTATCTATCCAACTCGCCCAAAACAATATCAACAGAGCCAACATTTGCTATCAAATCAGCAATCATAATTCCTTTTGAAATTTCGGACAGTACCGATAGATTATTAAAACTTGGTGCCCGTACCTTCGCCCTGAACGGAACTTCAGAGCGTGGGTCGTTATGTATAAAATAAAAGCCAAGTTCGCCTTTGGCGCCTTCGCATCTTGCGTAATAGTCTTGTGGTTTTGGAGTAAGTTTGCGGGGCAGCCCGGCACGCGGATCAAAGTCAGCGGTGCGTTTTAAGTCGTTTTGCAGGCGGTCAATGCATTGTTCCATAATGCGTAAAGATTGTTCAATTTCATCAATGCGCACTTTATAACGGTCCCAGCAATCACCAACAGTACCCATTTGTCCGGTACCTATCGGGATCTCAAAGTCTAATTCAGGATAAACAGAATAGCCGTCAATACGGCGCAGATCCCACTTTAACCCTGAGCCACGCAACATAGGCCCCGAGCAGCCGTAGCTAATAGCCACATCGCGCGGTAATACACCCACATTGGCAGTGCGGCTAATAAAGATCTGGTTGTCGGTTAATAGCTGGTTAAGCTCAACCATTTTAGGGCGGAAGTAGGTAATAAACTCGCGGGCGCGTTCTTCAAATCCTACCGGCAAATCGTAAAACAAACCACCCACCCAAATATAATTATACAGCATGCGCGAGCCTGATGCCCATTCCAGCATCCCCATAATATGCTCCCGGTCTTTAAATAACCAAAGGAAAGGGGTGAAGGCCCCAATATCAATACCATAAGTACCAATAGCTATCAGATGCGATGCGATGCGGTTCATCTCGCAAACCAGCACACGGATATATTCAACACGCTTTGGGATGTCTTTATCAATCCCCAGCATACGCTCAACACCCATTACCCACGCATGGCTGTTATTCATAGATGCGAGGTAATCCAACCTGTCGGTAAACGGAATAGTTTGCTGATAGGTAAGCGACTCGGCGTGCTTTTCAAAACAGCGGTGCAGGTAGCCCACATGCGGGATAACCTCTTTAACTATCTCGCCATCAGTTATCAGCTCCAGCCGCAAAACGCCGTGGGTAGAGGGGTGCTGCGGCCCCATGTTAAGCACCATGTCTTCAATGCTGGCTGCAGCTATTTTTTGGTAGTAGTTATCTAACGCCCGGGTATATTTTGGCGCTAATGGCTTAAAAGTAGGGTATTCTACTTTTATATTCGGATCTGCCGGCGGCGGTGGATAGCCAATCTCAATTCCTTTATAATATTGGGCGGCTTTATAATCTTTTCTTAACGGGAAACCTTCCCAATCATCAGGCAACAAAATACGACGAAGGTCAGGGTGTCCCTCAAAAATACACCCACAAGGTCATAAGCTTCACGCTCATGCCAGTCGGCCGTTTTATATACCGATGTCAGGCTTTTAAATGTAGGTAACTCATCGCTATCGCGATTGTGTTCTTTACTGATTTTTAAAGTGAGTTGTAATTGATAGGGGATAGATGTTAGATGGTAAACTACCCCAAACGTGCCCGCTTCAATACCATAGTCAACCCCGCTAAGGCACGCCAGAAATCAAAATATGTTTTCGAATTATTCCGAAGTTCCGTGCAAACGTCGGCAATGCGGTCGGGCGCTATAAGCAGCGCAGGCTGCAAACCGGTAAGTTCCTCGCCAATAATTATTTCGGCACCAAACTTCTGTATAAGTAAAAGTTTAATCTCCTCAAAACTCATGGGGCAAGGCGTACTTTTTTCCAGTTTTTGTTATCAATCTTTTTGTAGGCTATCCGGTCGTGCAGGCGGCTTGGGCGTCCCTGCCAAAACTCTATAAAGCGTGGCTTTAAAATATAACCACCCCAAAATGATGGTTTGGGTATTTCTTTGTCATCGCCATATTCAGCTTCCAGCTGGCTCATTTTAGCTTCCAATTGTGCGCGGTCAGGGATTTCTGGCTTTGTGGCGATGCCAATGCACCAATCTGGCTTAACCGTGGGCGCGAGTAGAAATATTTTTCAGACTGCTCTTTGCTTAATTTTTCTATAGTACCTTCAATACGCACCTGCCTTTCCAATTCTCCCCAAAAAATACAATCGCGGCATTTGGGTTTTTAGTCAGCTCTTTGCCTTTACGGCTTAGGTAATTGGTATAAAAAGCAAAACCATTCATATCAAAACCCTTAAGCAAAACAATACGTGCAGACGGGCGGCCATCGGGTGTGGCGGTGGCCAGTGTCATGGCGTTTGGCTCTGGTATTTCGGCTGTTACAGCTTCATTAAACCATATATCAAACTGTTTTATCGGGTTTACATTTATGCTGGTTTCGCTTAAAGTTGCAGCGCTGTAATCCCGTCTTAAATTTTGTAAATCTTCTTTATTCATTTACTGCAAACTTACAAATTAATTAAACCGTAAATAGTTATATTATATACAAGCCGAACATATTTTACGTTAACTTGTTAATTTAGTAGTAATATAAAAATAAGTCTATGTTAAATACTATCACGGCCGCGGCGGGGCGCTTGTTAATTTCGGAGCCATTTATGCTGGATCCAAACTTTAAAAGATCAGTTATAATGTTGACAGAATATGCTGAGAGCGGTGCCATGGGCTTTATCCTGAACCATCAAAGCGATTACTTGCTTGGCGATGTGTTGCCCGATACATCCTACTCTGAAATACCGGTGTATATTGGCGGGCCGGTTGCGGCCAACACCCTGCACTTTATACATTGCGTCCCCGATAAAATTGAAGGTGGTATTGAAATTTGCGATGGTATATTTTGGGGCGGCGATTTTGAAACAATAAAAGAACTGGTATCAAGTTACCAACTTAAGGAAACTGAAATAAAATTTTTTATGGGTTACTCTGGCTGGACACCAAGCCAATTGGATGAAGAGCTTAAAGAAAATAGCTGGATAATTGCAGAGAAGTGTAGCGCTACTACTATTTTTAACGTTTCAGAAGAAAATATGTGGAAGGAAGTGGTAATAAGCCCGGGCAGCAGGTATGCGCACATTGCTAATTTTCCCGAAAACCCACAATTAAATTAAAGAGATTAGTTAATTGGTGATTAGAGATTAGTTATTTATGAGAGGTATTAAGAAGTTAGTTGTTTTATCGGTGATTGCCGCCAGCTTTTTTAGCTGCCATAAAACTAAGGAACAGGCGGGTTGTGGTACACAAGTATGTACTAATGTTTTTGCCGCTATAGGTGTTGGTTTTGCCGACATCAATGGTAACCCAATAACTATAAAGAATTTTACCGCCATAAATCAACGCACCAAGCAAAGTGTTGTGCCGGTAAGCCCTGTGAGCGGCCCTGCGCAACCCGGGTATTATATAGTTACCGATGATAATTCGAGAAAAGATTTTTCGACAGAGGGTGACGAGGTGATCATATCAGGCACACACCCAACAACCAACGTAACCAAAACGGTAACCTTTAAAATATCAGGTGGCTGCAACTGCCACGTTGAAAAGATTTCAGGTTCGTCGACAGTGGTGTTTGATTAATTACTTATAAAGTTTAAGGGTTATCGCGTAACTGTTTTATTTGCTCTAACGCCAGTACATCCGCCTGATCCTTAGGGCGATTAACAGTTTTCTTGTTTGCAATTAGTTGATTTATATGGAGAAAAGGAATCTTTACATTTTCTATATCTGCTATTGATGCGAGTTTCAGGCATTCATCAAAAGTGTATTCTTCAAGACCTTTCATACTGGTTAATATATCCAGTCGTAGGCCATTGTTTAGATGAAACTCGGTAAACCCCGGGACGAATTGCATATATTCGATCATTGGGTAATCGCCCATATTGCAACTGATAAAACTCTCTCGTAACAGCTTTCTATTTTCTAAGGTGTCTTTTAGCCAGATATCCATATCACCGGTGAATCGCTGATATCCATGTAAATTGGTTGCGTAGCCGCCAACCATAATATATTCGACTTTATGAGTTTGAAGTGCCTGCCAAAAAATTAATATTTCTTCGTCAAATACATCCACGAATTATTTCTGGATAAATGGTTTATGTGAAATATTTGCTTTAGCCATCGTCTGCTGTATTTTGTATAAACGTGTGGCCATTTCAAAACGTTCTTTATAACTGCGTTTTAAACCCTCTTTTAAAAGGTCCAGTTCAGCCTTATCAAATTGTTTTTTTTGGTTTTCCATATGGCTAGACTACGTACTTATCAAATTTAAACAAAACGAGCTGGATATGCAACAAGGATTATTTCCCAGCCTTCATTTCCTCTGCTGATTCCTCAACCTTTTTCTTCAAATTTTCTTTATAAGCGATCAGGTTTTTAACTACTGCTTCATCTGCAGTTGATATAATTTGCGCTGCCAGGATACCGGCATTTTTAGCGGCGTTTAATGCTACGGTTGCTACCGGGATACCATTTGGCATTTGTAAGATAGACAGGATAGAATCCCAGCCATCAATAGAATTGCTTGATTTTACAGGCACACCAATAACCGGCAAATGTGTTAATGATGCAACCATACCAGGCAAATGCGCCGCGCCGCCTGCACCGGCAATGATTACTTTGATACCACGGCCGGCAGCTTCACGGGCGTAGGTGAACATACGATCAGGCGTACGGTGTGCCGACACGACTGTAATTTCATAGGCAACGCCTAATTCTGTTAAAACATCAGCAGCATCCTGCATAACCGGGAGATCCGATTTGCTGCCCATAATAATTCCTATTTTTGGTTGGCTCATATTATATTTATGTTGTCATTCTGAGCATAGCGAAGAATGACAAGTGCGTTAACTTACTACTTTCAGCGTTTTTTGTACAAACCTCGCTGTCTCAATCGCTTTAGCCCGGTCATTATCTACAATCGTAACATGCCCCATTTTTCTAAACGGCTTTGTTAGCGCTTTGCCATATAAATGTACATATACGCCGGGGCATTTTAATATTTTTTCTATTCCCCGGTAAACAGCGGGCCCCTCAAAACCGGGTTCGCCCAATATGTTTATCATTACGGCATTACTTAAACAGGTAGTGTCGCCTAATGGCTGATCAAATATTGCGCGTAAATGCTGCTCGAACTGCGATACCACATTACCCTCAATACTTTGATGGCCACTGTTATGCGGGCGCGGGGCAAGTTCGTTCACTAATATCTTACCGTCCTTAGTTAAAAACATCTCTACAGCCAGTAAGCCAACTATTTTCAAATCCTCTGCAATTTTTTTAGCGATGCGTTCGGCCTCTTGTTGTATTTCTGCGGATAGGGTAGACGGCGATATCAGGAACTCCACTAAATTAACTTCAGGGTTAAATTCCATCTCAACTACTGGGAAGGTGCTTACCTCGCCGCTTTCATTACGAGCCACTACTACCGCTATTTCCTTTTCAAAGTCAATTAATCGTTCGGCTATGCTTGGTTCTGTAAATGCATTTGCTAATGAATTTTCATCTGCTACTCTATAAACGCCTTTGCCATCATAACCGTCGCGCCTTAACTTTTGGATATATGGGTATGGGAAATCAACTTGTTTTAAGTCATCCACTGACGTGATCATTTTAAAATCGGCTGTTGGTATATCATTCTCCTTAAAGAACTGCTTCTGCAAGCCTTTATCTTGTATCAGGCGAATTATTCTGGGTTGAGGATAAACTAATACGCCTTCACGCTCCAATTGCTCAAGCGCGTCTACATTGACCTTCTCGATCTCGATAGTAAGCAGGTCGACCTTTTTGCCGAATTTATAAACGGTTTCATAATCGCCCAGCGAGCCTACTACAAATTCATCACATAGTTTACGACAAGGAGCCTCGCGGTCGGGGTCCAGAATTTTAACAGTTACGTTATAATTAATAGCTTGTTGTATCAGCATGCGGCCCAGTTGTCCGCCGCCTAAAATACCCAGTTTCAGATCTCCGTAAAATGCTTTCATTGATAGTGCAAGTTTACCGTTAATCTTTCAAAAATGGATGGAGAATTTTGGGATTGTGCATACTCATAGCGATGGGTTTCAAACCAATCGCTATGAGTTAATGTATTTCGTATTTCTATCAGCCACCAACATCACAGGCAACCCTATGCAAATTATTAATGCTGATACGCCTTTAATAATTGGAAGCGGATGAGCCGGGAACGTGCCTATTTTGCTTAACGGGATTACCGCCAGATTCATAACCATCCATGCAAAAGCGCCATAAATAACCGCAACTACATATTTATTGTTTAATCCCGCCAGAAAGCCGGGTACCAAATATAAAATGAGGTTGTAAATAAATAGGCTATCAAATAATGAAATACTACACCGGCAATAACCATTTCTGGTCCGCCGGCAAAAGCGGCCTTGCCAAACATACCGCTGGCAATAAACCTGAAAATTACTCCGGGGCCTAAGTTTAAATTAAACAGGATAGCCCGTGCGGCATCAAGCGTTCCGGTTACTAATCCTAACCATAGGATGGTTTTTAAAGGGCTCTTGGTTAGTGTTTTAGTTGGCATAATCAACATGTAGTTTGATTAGCCAATTATCAACTGTTCGCCTTCTATCTTCTTTTGCAGCTCTATAATGCCGCCTATTAACGCCTCGGGACGGGGCGGGCAGCCTTGCACATACACATCAACAGGTATAATATGGTCTACACCCTTTACTACGTGGTAACCATGCTGCCAGTAAGGACCACCGCAGTTTGAGCACGATCCCATAGAGATAACATAACGCGGCTCTGGCATTTGTTCATAAAGACGTTTAATCCGCTCGGCCATTTTAAAAGTTACCGTGCCGGCAATGATAATAACATCAGCCTGGCGTGCCGATGGACGCGGGAAAACACCAAGTCTGTCCAGATCATAACTTGAAGCGTATGAACCCATCATTTCAATAGCGCAGCAGGCTATACCAAACCCCATTGGCCATAGCGACGATAACCGCGACCAGTTTAGCAGATCGTTTAATTTGGTGACAATTACGCCGCCGCCTTCGCCATTAATATTATTACTCATCGGCTGGTTTTTTAAATGTTGGCTTAAACATTGGCTTGCGGATAGGAGCAGGTTCTGTTGTAGCAACAGTTGCAGCGGTAGTTGTTAACGCGGGCTCTAACACAAGTTCTTTTTTCTTGAAAACGCTTTGTTTTACATTTAATTGCTCATATAATGAGGTAGGGATATTAGTATCAATTTGCGGCAAAACCTGTTTAGGTTTGATCCAGTCAAGGTCGCCTTTGCACCAAACGTAAACAAGGCCCGTGGATTAATATCCCCGGAAAATAAACATTTCAGCTAATGAGAACCACCCCCAACGTGTGTCAGCAGCAATAATTTCATGATTGCCAAATACCGTAGCCTGGGGAAAATGAATACCATCTCTACATCAAACAATAAAAATATAAGGGCAATTACGTAAAAGCGCGAGTTAAAGGGCAGCCACGCATTACCGGTTGGCTCTTCACCGCATTCGTATGATGTTAGCTTTTCGGGAGCAGGGTTATGGGGAGCAATTAAGCGGTTTGCAAAAACATCAGGCCCACCAGATTATTCCTGTAATTAAAAAGATAAGTATCTTTCCAAATTCTGATATTTGCGAAACTTCAACCATGCCGGCAAATTTAATAAAACAAACAGATTTTGACGCTATAATTATTGGCGGTGGCGCATGTGGCTTAATGTGTGCTGTGCAGGCGGGCTTTTTAGGTAAGCGCACGCTGGTGTTAGAGAAGAACGACAAGGTAGGCACCAAGATACTCATCAGCGGGGGCGGGCGCTGTAATTATACTAACCTGTACGCCTCGGCAAAGCAGTTTATATCTCAAAATGAACATTTTAGCAAATCAGCCTTTGCGCAATGGACGGTTGATGATACCATCAGCTTTTTTGAAACCTATGGTATTGCAGGTAAAGAAAAACGTTAGGCCAGCTGTTTCCCGCCAGCGATAAAGCCCGGGATATTGTAAAAGTTTTTACTGACCTATGTTATGACCTTGGACAGGAAATCCGTTGCGAGGCAGATGTAAAAAGCATTGAGCAAACCGCCGAAGGTTTTGAAGTTATTTATGAAAAGCATGGCCGCGAGGTAAAACTGCAATCGCCTAAAGTGGTAATAGCAGCCGGCGGCTTGCCTATACAAAAATGGGCGCTACGGACTTTGGCTTGCGTACTGCCCGTAAATTCGGGATGAAAATTGTAGATACTGCGCCCGCCCCGGTGCCGCTTACTATTACAGGGAAGGATCAGCAATGGTATGAGCAACTATCGGGAAATAGTATTTTTGCCGGGTTTGGAACGATAGAGCCAGTTTTGAAGAGAATATCCTTTTTACCCATTGGGGACTTAGCGGACCGGCGATATTACAGATATCATCCTATTGGAAAGCGGGCGAGTTTATCTATATCGATCTTTTACCAAACGAAAATATCACTGAACTTATAAACGAAGAACGCGAGGTAAACGGCAAAAAAATATTACTAAACTTCTTATCCACCATTTACACCCGAAAATTTGCCGAAGCTTTGCAAGGTTACCTGCCGATAGAGAAAAACCTCGGCATCGTTAAGCAAAGCTGATCTGGAAACGATAGATAACCTCATCCATAACTTTAAAGTAAAGCCTGCCGGTGATAAAGGGTATGATAAGGCAGAAGTTATGCGTGGTGGTGTATCAACCGATGAGCTCTCTTCAAAATCATTAGAAGCAAAAAAAATACCCGGACTATTTTTTGGGGGCGAATGTGTTGATGTTACCGGCTGGTTGGGTGGTTATAATTTCCAATGGGCGTGGGCAAGCGGGTTCGTGATAGCGCAGAACATTTAGATTATTCAGGAATAAGATCTGTTTTGGAAATAAAAAAGGAGTTTTTATATTTGTAACGTTTCTGTTACGAAGTGAAAAAATACCCCTATTTAATAACCAACTATAGATTGGTGTGCCTGCTATGGATCGCGGTAGCTGC
This sequence comes from Mucilaginibacter humi, assembly GCF_013087555.1. Classification (NCBI taxonomy): domain Bacteria; kingdom Pseudomonadati; phylum Bacteroidota; class Sphingobacteriia; order Sphingobacteriales; family Sphingobacteriaceae; genus Mucilaginibacter; species Mucilaginibacter humi. Next base: position 24,524 of record NZ_JABFCR010000001.1, on the reverse strand, counting down.
GTTCTGCTGGCATTATAAATTCACCCCAAATCATTACAATAATTACTTAATTTTTAAGCAGGTGTACCACCACACACGTGCGCAGGTAAACTTGTATGATTTGTACCCCAAAGAGTATTACGATCTTAATTACTACGGCCCCACATTTAGCGTGTTAATGGCCCCGTTTGCCCTAATGCCCGATGTTTGGGGCTTTTTGTTTTGGAGCTTGTTTAGCGCTGCGGCATTGCTTTGGGCGGTGCATTTACTGCCGATCTCGGAAAAAAGAAGGACTCTACTGCTGCTGCTCTGTTCAATAGAGTTTGCTAACACGGTGCATAATATCCAGTTTAATACTATAGTTACGGCATTTATAATCTTTAGCTTTGTTATGGTTAGCAGGGGTAAGGATGGCTGGGCTATGTTTTTTATTGCATTAGGCACACTTATTAAAATATACCCCATTGCCGGTATTGCTTTCTTTATCTTTTCAAAAAATAAAAAGTTGTTTGTTATATCCGGGTTATTGTGGGCTGCACTGTTTTTTATGCTGCCAATGCTTATTTCAAGCAAGTCGTTTGTATTACAATCATATACCGACTGGGTACATGCCCTGCAACTTAAAAACGCCAATAATGTGGATTTAAATACTACGCAGGACATTTCCATTATGGGTGTTTGTCGCAAGCTTTTAAACACAGCAAGTATACCCAATTGGCCCTTTTTGTTGTTTGGCGCAACAGTGTTATCAGCTGTAGCATTACGGTTTAAGCAATATAGCTCGATTGTTTTCAGGTTGCAATATTTAGCCGCAGTATTAATGATGGTTGTTTTGTTCAGTACAGGATCCGAGCATCCAACTTATATTATTGCCGTTACAGGCGCGGTGTTATGGATGTTTATTCAAAAAAATCCTTTTACCCGCCGCAACATTGTGCTTATAGTATTATTACTGGTAATTACCGGCCTTGGCCCTACAGACGCGTTCCCGAAACATATCCGTAATGAGATCATCATGAACTACGTAATGAAGGCCTGGCCCTGTTTGGTAATTTGGTTTATAATGATGTATGAGTTACTATTTAAAGATTTTGTAACGGAAACCTCATCATTAATTTTAATGAGTGATGGGTTTAAACGCCATCAATCCCCGGAAAAACAAGCCGCTTAAATCTACTATTATATATAAACATCGGTTATGATGTTTAAAATAATTGTATAATTGTTGCCATGGGCAATAGCAATAAGCGTGTACTTTATTTAAACGGTTATCAATGGCTTTGGGTATTGTATATTGCTGTAGCGATGTTTACAGCCGTACTTAAATACAATCGTAATATTGACAACAATTACAAGATCTTCCGCGCTTCCTACTACCATGCCCGCGAAGAAAAAACTTTATATGGGTTTTATCCACAAGAGTATGGCGACGAATATTTTTACGGCCCTGTTTTCGCGGCCATTATAGCGCCATCGGCCTTGTTACCCCATTTCTGGGGCTTTTTATTGTGGGAATTGATTAATGCTATGGCCATCTTAATGGCAGTACACTTGTTGCCGTTTACCCAACGGCAGAAAAATCAACTACTATTGCTTTGTGCCATTGAGTATGCTAACTCCATATTTTATATGCAGTTTAACCCGGCTATTACCGCCATGATATTGCTTAGTTTTATATTGGTTGAGCGCGGGCGCGAGCAATGGGCAACCCTGTTTATTGTGTTGGGTACTTTAATTAAACTGTATCCAATCATTGGGCTTACGTTCTTTTTATTCTCCAAAAACAAGGGGCGGTTTGTGCTATGGTCTGCCATATGGTCGGTTGTTTTTTGGCGTTGCCAATGTTGATAAGCAGCCCTAATTTTGTATTGAATTCATACCCGCAATGGCTGAGCGCGCTGCATGGCAAGGTAGGGTTAAACGCCTATTTTGATTCGCCGCAGGACATTTGTGTGATGGGGGTAGTAAGACGTATCACAGGTAATATCAATATTCCTAACCCGCCGTTTATTGCCGCGGGAGCCATATTGTTCCTACTGCCGTTGCTAAGATTTAGCCAGTATAAATCATTTAAATACCGTATCCAAACGCTGGCATCGGCATTAATATTTATCGTAATATTTAGCACCGGGGCCGAGCACCCTACCTATATTATAGCCGTAACTGGCGTGTTTATATGGATGCTGATCCGGATAAACCGTATAGTACCATCAATATTATTTTCCCGGTATTGGTATTAGTAATAACCGGATTGGGATTAACAGATGCCGTACCTAAGTTTATCCGCGAACCGTATATCGCTCGCTACTCCATGAAAGCCTGGCCGGTAATTATCATCTGGGGTAAAATAGTTTACGAATTGTTGTTTACAGATTTTGTAAGGCAAAAATCAAAGATTGACCAGCAGTTTGAAGAATTTAAGGGTAAAGACTGGTTGATGAAAATCAGCTAATATATATTAAAGATTGGTTATAAAAGATTAGTTACACCTTGCTACTCAACTAATCTTTAATCTTCAATAACTAATCTTTATTCCCCGCCTGCACCTGCCTGAAGTAATTTATCAACTTATCCATACTGCGCGGGCCAAACTTTTTGGTTTTGATCTTTTCAACCACATCAGGCTCATCGCCCATTACTTCGCTCATTACGTCAATAAAATTCTCATCGGTTATGGGTTTCATTGATGCTGTGTTTTCTCCATAAAAGTACGCAGCTTTTCCGCTACGTCCGCCACCACCTCCTCCGCTTCCGAAGATAGGGATGGAGATACCACCGCCCACGCCGCCGCCAAAACCGCCACCGCCGCCAGTACCACCGCCGGCGCCAATGCTTATACCAGCCTAAAGCCGCCACCTCCTCCGCTGCCACTGCCGCCACCTCGTACAACAAATAAACGCTGTGGTCCATCAACTACTACCTGAACAAAATCCAACTGGTAGGCCGACCAACCGCTTGAAGCGGCAACTATAAAGCTGTCTCTGCTTACTACAAATGAGCGCAGGTCGCTGGCGCTTAGTTTTATAGGGTCGGATTTGGCGTCTTCTTTATATTCTATAAATGCTTCGTCTTTGATAGGGCCTTTCCCGCCTGCGCCGAAGCGGATTAAACCTGTGCTTAGGTTACCTTTAACATCATAAAAACGGCCGGGTTGCCAGCTTTGTGATTTTGCTGTTAGAAATAACAACATCAAACATAAATTGATTAAAATTGTGCGCATAAGATATAAAAATACAAATAACGCATTTTTAGCAAATTTAATATGACCACTGTTGATTTACGCAGCGATACCGTAACCAAGCCTACCGCCGGCATGCTTGAGGCCATGTTTAATGCCAAAGTAGGGGATGATGTTTTTGGCGAGGACGAAACCATAAACCTGTTAGAACAGAAAGCTGCGGATATATTTGGTATGGAAGCCGGCATCTATTGCCCGTCGGGCACCATGACCAACCAGATCGCCATAAAATGCTTTACCCAACCGCTTGATGAATTGATAGCCGACCAAACCGCGCATGTTTACCGTTACGAAGGTGGGGGCATAGCATTTAATTCCGGCGTGTCAACAAGGTTGTTGAATGGTTACCGGGGGATATTAACCGCTGAAATGATTGAGCCGGAGATCAACGCCGACAATATCCATTATCCGCATACCAGTTTAGTGGTGTTAGAAAATACAGTTAATAAAGGTGGCGGCAGTTGCTATACTTTAGATCAGATCAAACCCATTGCAGAGCTTTGCAAAGCCAAAGGCCTCAAACTGCATTTGGATGGCGCGCGCATATTTAACGCTCTTGCTTATACCGGCGATAAGGCCGCTGATTATGGTAAATACTTTAACGGGATCTCGGTTTGTTTATCAAAAGGCTTAGGTGCCCCGGTTGGTTCGGTTTTACTGGCTGATAGGGATACCATTAAATACGCTCGCCGTATCCGCAAGGTATTGGGTGGTGGCATGCGCCAGGCGGGGTTTTTAGCAGCGGCAGGGATATATGCTTTAGATCATCATGTGGAGCGCTTAAAGATAGACCATGCCCACGCACAGATATTAGCCGATGCATTGAGCAAGTCATCCGCAGTAACCAACGTATTGCCTGCTGAAACCAATATTGTATTATTTGATACTGTTGAGCCTGCCGAGGCCGTATTGCAGAAATTAGCATCACAGGGTATCCAGGCGATGTCGACAGATAAGCATCGTATCCGTTTTGTATTGCATTTAGATGTGCATCCGGAACAGATAGAACATGTGGTGAGTATTATTGGTTCATTAGTTTAATAGCTCATTAGTTCATTGGTGCCGCTCGGTAATCCGGTTCGTATTCACCAATGAACTAATGAACCAATGAACTATTTAACAAACCGGTCACCCATCTGCCGTTCAACCATCCAGCCCGGGTATTCTTTTGGAAGGGCACTTACTTCGTCAATCTTTTTAAGTTCATCTGCCGATAAATTGATTACGATAGATTTTAAGTTATCATTTAACTGGTCGATAGTCTTGGCACCAATAATAGTGCTGGTAATACCTTTTTGCAAACGCACCCACGCCAGTGCAACCTGCGCTACTGATACATTGTGCGCTTTACTAATATCGCCCAGCACATCAATAATATCATAGGCCTTCTCCTTATTAATTGGCGGGAAATCAAATTTTTCACGGCGCGAATCACCGGGGTTTCGTTATCACGTGTGTATTTTCCCGACAGGAAGCCACCTGCCAGCGGGCTCCGGGGAGGATAGCCAGGTTCTGATCAGCAGCCAACGGAACGATCTCGCGTTCAATATCACGTCCCGATAACGAATAGAAATATTGCAGACCAACAAATTTGTTCCAGCCGTTTTTTTCGGCAATACCACGGGCTTTCATCACCATCCGTGCGGGCCAGTTGCAAATGGCTATATAACGCACCTTGCCGGTTAATACAATATCATTTAAAGCCCGTACAGTTTCTTCTATCGGTGTAAAAGATCAACCCCGTGAACGTAGAGCAAATCTATATGGTCCAGCTGCAAACGCTTCAAACTGGCATCAACCGATTGGAAAATATTTAAACGGCTTAGGCCAACATCATTAACATCCTTGCTCATGCGCCCCCGTACTTTGGTGGCTATAACCAGGCTGTTACGGTTTAACCCAAGATCGATGATAGATTGTCCCAATAATTCTTCAGATTTACCAAACGAATAAACATTGGCGGTATCAATAAAGTTAATGCCGGCATCTACAACGGTTTTCATCATCTGGTTAACCTCTTGTTGTTGTATGCGGCCAATATTGCCCCAAATGCCTTCCTCGCTGCCACCAAAGGTCATGGTGCCAAAACAGATCTCTGATACCAGCACGCCGGTGTTCCCTAAAAAATTGTATTTCATAAATGTTGTGGTTTGTTGTGAGATAAAGTATAAAGTTGCGGTTTGTGTTTTGATAAAATGGTCAGAGTAGGGTAAAAAAGCCTTTGGAGAGGGATGCAGGATATGGCTGCAAACTTATTTTATCTACAACGGTTATTACACCCATGAACAGACTGATAAAAAAACTCGAAAAGATTGGCCGCGACCCCAAAATAACAGCCAAGGCGGTTGGACTGCGATATACTGCCGATTCTACACCGGGGTATACCCGTAAACAAACAGGAAAGGGGTGGGTTTATCTTGATTCCGAGGGTAAAACGGTTAAGGATAAAGAGTTAATCAATCGGTTTAACAAACTGGTCATACCGCCGGCATATACCAATGTCTGGATCTCGCCTTATGATAACGGGCATTTACAGTTTACCGGCACGGATGCTGCTGGCCGCAAACAATACCGTTATCATGCCGACTGGAACAAGATCCGCAATCAATCTAAATATCACCGGCTGCAAACCTTTGCAGCACATTTACCTGATATCCGTAAACAGGTTGATAAGGACCTTGCCCGTACTAATTTGGATCATGATAAAGTAGTGGCATTGGTGGTAAGGCTAATGGAGCTAACCAGTATCAGGGTAGGGAACGAGTCGTATAAAAAATTGTATGGTTCGTTCGGTTTAACCACCCTTCAGGATCGGCATGTTAAGATTGATGGAACCACACTTAAGTTTGAGTTTAAAGGTAAAAAAGGTGTGTTCCATAAAATTGCCCTGCAAAGCCGCAAGCTGGCCAAACTGGTAAAGCAATGCCGCGATATACCCGGGAAAGAACTGTTTCAATATTACAACCAGGATGGCAGCAGGTGCTCTATCGGATCAGGGGATATCAACACCTACTTAAAAAACATAACCGGCGAGGACTTTACCGCCAAAGATTTCAGGACCTGGGCCGGCAGTGTTAGCGCGCTGTATGCTTTTAAAGAGGCCGGCGAGTTTGAAACTGTTGCCGAATGCAAAAAGAAAATAGTTAGTGTGTTGGATGAGGTTGCGTTAAACCTGGGCAATACCCGTACGGTTTGCAAAAAGTACTATGTGCATCCAACGGTAATAAAAACTTACGAAGAAGGCAGGTTATTTAATTACATTAAAGAGTTGGATGAAGATAAAGATATAAAAGCCGCCGAGTTAAATATTGCAGAAAAAGCATTGCTGGAGTTATTGGATAAAGAGAAACTGGCAGAGGCGAGTTAGCTTTATGGGCAATAAAAAAGCCATGCCGAGAATTCCGGCATGGCTCTCACTTGTATATAATTGATCTGGTTATTTTGCTTTTTTGGTGGTAATAAATATTACACCGTTTTTGGCTTTATCGCCGTATTTATCTACCATCTCTTTATCCTTATTTACATTTATCTTTTCTATTTCAGATACGGATAATGCCTTCATTTCTTTTTCAGAGGCCTCTTTGCCATCAATCATGATCAACGCCCTGTTAAATTCAGTAGTAGTGGGTTTTTCATTGGTGGTATATTCAAATTTTGACGTGGTAATTTTAGTGCCGTCCTTACTTGTTACTTTAACAGCGTCATCACTTGTTACGTAAAGAAAACTCTGGCGGTATCGCGTTTTATAAAAGTAACCGATCTGGGATGCGTAGGTTCAAAACCCGATTCCTTTGAATTTATCCTGATACGTGTTATATTACCCGGAAGCGCTTTAAATTGGCCGCCCATAATGTCTACGGTTTGCAGGTCTTTAGGCGCAACTTTTTCAAATTCTTCTTTTGTTACTTTAACACCATTTACCGTGTAACTATCCGGCTCGCCACCTTTACCGCCCACCATTTTTATGATGTAGTTTTTGGTGCTGTCTTTAGCCTCGTTGGTTTTAATGGTATAATTAAAATTTTTACTGTTGCCGCTATCGGTCATGATAATTATACGGCTTACTTTTTTAGGCTTAATCGTATCAATTACCGTAATAATTTTCTTTAAGGCCGGTTTGTTGTCATTTACAAGGTTTTTTTGAACCGGGGTAATTATCAAATTATTTACTGAGGCTGCGATAGATTTATAGGCTACTTTTGTGTTTTTAACAAGTTCGGCTTTTGACGCGCTAAATACGCATAAACCTACCAACACAACCGGAACCAAAAACGCGTAGCGTGTCAGGTTTACTTTTGAAGATCTTTTAGCGTTCATCATTTTAATGCGTTTTTTAAGTGTCGAAAAATTAAAATGATTAGTAATACCAGCCGACGTAGTGGCGGCAATGCTTACATTTAATAAACTGTATTGATAAGCCTTGGTATCCGCTCCAGCCTGAAGGATCTTACGGTCAGTAATAAACTCAATGTTTTCGCGCACCGCTTTTTTCATCAGCCAAACCCCGGATTAAACCAGTAAAACACCGTGCTTATTTCGGCCAGTAAAATATCAAGGGTATGCCATTCTTTAACGTGTACTTGCTCGTGCTGAAGGATGCTTTTAAGGTCGGCCGCGTCCAGGTTATCAGGGTTAATATAAATGTTCTGCCAGAAGGAAAACGGGCTGATATTAGCCGTAGTAATCCGGACCTCATAATCCTGTATAGTCGCCGGGTTAGAGCTCCGGTATAATTTATATAACGAGAGTAGCTGTACCAATAATCGCGCAGCAAAAACTATAGCGCCTAACCAAAATATAATAGTGGCCCAGTACCAGTACCCGGGTTGCTGTATAAATTGCTCGGGAGCTTTCCAGTTAAGCACCACTTGTTGTACAGGTTTGGCAATTTGCTGATGGCGCCTCAAAAAATCGTCAATATTGATAAGCGGATAAATTGATGAAAATAGGATACCCAACCCTAAATACACCCGGTTAAGCGTATAAAAAGTAAGTTTGCGCAGTACCAAATAATAGCCCAGGCAAAATATGATGAGCGCTATATTTACTTTAAGCAGGAAAACAAATAAGGCTGGCATGACTATCAGGATTTAGGTTTTTCAATCAGATTAATTATCTCTTTCAACTCGCTGGCGCTGATTTTTTTGTCTTTGGCGAAAAATGCAACCAGTTCTTTATATGAGTTTTCAAAATAATCGTTCACAAAGCCGCTCATAAAACGTTTTTTATACTCTTCTTCTTTAATGGCTGCTTTATAACGGAACGAGTTGCCCAGTTTTTCGGCCGTTACAAACGACTTGCGCTCCGGGTTTTTATGGTTGATGCCAGGGTAGTGTACGGTGGTTTCGGCTCGGCTATCGTGTCAAGGAAATCTTTAATAAAACCTTCGCCGTGCTGCCATACCGCCTGCATGGCTTCTTCTTCTTGTACTGATAGTTTTTCCATTGTTATACGATTATTTCATAAATCTACGATTTGTTCGTAATTGTACAAATTTATTTTCAAAAAACTTCAGTAAAACGCCTACTTTTAACATAATTTAACAACATGGCAGCAACTACAACAGTAATAACAGGAGCAACATCGGGTATTGGCGAGGCAACAGCCATCGCGTTAGCAAAAAAGGGGCATGCTTTATATTTATTAGTTCGCGATGTTGCTAAAGGTGAGGTGCTTAAAAAACAATTGGTTTCCGAAACGGGTAACAAAGAGATCCATATTATTTACTGCGACCTTACCGATCTGGCCAATGTTGTAAAAGCCGCAGATGAACTAACCGCCAAATTATTTAACATAAACGTGCTGATAAATAATGCAGGCGGTATGTTTAACAACTTTACATTAACTAAAGATGGCTTTGAGTTAACGTTTGCCTCAAACCACCGGGGCATTTTTTACTAACCAAACGCCTGATGCCTTTGTTGCAAAAGGGCCATGCGCGCATTATTAACGTAAGCTCTGATCTGCATAAATCCGGCAAGCCTGATCTGGACAATTTACAAAACCCCGACACTTACTCGGCTATAAAGGCTTATGGTAATAGCAAGTTGTTTAATATTTACTTCACAAAATCATTAGCCGAAAAGTATAAGGATAAAGGCATTACAGCTTATGCCCTGCATCCCGGAGTAGTTAAAACCAGCTTTAATTCAAAGCTTACCGGTTTTATAAAATTCTTTTTTTTCACTGGCTACACCATTTATGATCAGCCCTGAGAAAGGTGCCGAAACTCCTGTTTACCTGGCTACTGCGCCTAAGCTGGAAGCAAAAAGCGGACAGTACTTTTATAAAAAGAAGATAAAAAAACCTGCTGCAATAGCAAATGATACCAACGCGCGGGATAATCTTTGGGCACTAAGCGAGGGGTTGGTTAGACGCTTTGAGGTGTAATATTAATATTACTATATTATATAATGTTGCAACATTCAAATTAATGAGTTATTTTCGATGACTTAAATATGACAATTATGCGTTTAAATAAAAACTTAACGGTTACAATTTGCCTGATATCAGCTGTGATAGTACTGGCATCAATGACTTTGATACAGCAGCAACCGCCGCAACAGCGTGTTGACCCAAAAGTTACCAACCTTAAAGTATTACCTAAGAAGTTGACTTTCCGCCAGGTTGATCATATCATGGATCAATGGGCCGACGCGTTAGGGGTAAGATGTGGATTTTGCCATGCGCGCAATGAAGAAACTAAAAAGATGGATTATGCCAGCGATGCCAAACCTGAAAAAGAAATGGCGCGGGATATGTATAGAATGACGGCTAAGCTAAACAGCAAATATTTTAAAGGAGAAAAAGATTCATTAGGCGTGGCTAAAATGTCGAGCGTAAATTGCTACACCTGCCACCGCGGTGTGGCGCATTTAGAAGCAGCTACGTGGCCTCCACATGGTCGTCCTGCTGGTCCGCCTCCGGGTGGTCAGCCAAAACCGCAGGGTACTCCACCTGCACAAGGTGGCGGTCGTTAATGCACAAAATAAAGTATAAAAAAAAGCTCCCGTTATACCGGGAGCTTTTTTTATATAATGGTTATTTAACTATAATAAACCTGATATCGGCTAGCCTCTATTTGTACTATTATTATATTGTTGTATTGTAGCGTTTGCAGGCTGCTTATCTTTTGTCGACTCAAAAATCATCATGTAGCACTTGACGAATATTATAAAAACTATAAATATCGTCATCAGCATAAATTGAAGGTCGTCTTTAGTCCTGATTTTATTGTTGAACCAAGACCATGTTTTTGGCGTTCTATACATAATTCTTTTCCGTTGATATATGTTTAACGTAATACTCTGATAAAGTTTTAACTTCTAAGCAAAATAATTTAGAAGGTGCAGGAACAACATAAAACTTGAAGGTATAAAAAAGCACATTTCTTGATTTAAACAAATCTGTTACATTTGTTAGTTATGCAAAAAATATTAGTTGCCAACCGTGGCGAAATAGCCTTAAGAGTAATGCGTTCTGCACGCGAAATGGGTATTAAAACAGTGGCCGTTTATTCGGCCGCCGATAGGGATGCCCTTCATGTACGTTATGCCGATGAGGCGGTATTTATTGGCGAAGCACCATCTAACCAATCCTATTTGGTTGGCGATAAAATTATAGATGCCTGCCGGCAAACAGGGGCAGAAGGCATCCACCCCGGTTATGGTTTTTTAAGCGAAAATTCAGCCTTTGCCCGCCAGTACGCGAGGCAGGGTTAATATTGATAGGCCCATCGCCCGAGGCTATGGAGATTATGGGCAATAAGCTGTCGGCAAAAGCCGCGGCCATGAAATATGATATTCCTATGGTACCGGGTACCGAAGAGGCTATAACCGATGTCAATGAAGCAAAGAAACGCGCGGTTGAGGTTGGTTTCCCTATCCTAATAAAAGCGGCTGCCGGTGGCGGCGGTAAAGGTATGCGAATAGTAGATACCGCTGCCGACTTTGAAGAGCAAATGCAGCTTGCTGTATCAGAAGCAACGTCGGCTTTTGGGGATGGGTCTGTTTTTATTGAGCGGTATGTATCATCACCCAAACATATTGAGATACAAGTATTGGGCGATACACATGGCAATATAGTGCACCTGTTTGAGCGCGATTGCTCGGTACAGCGCCGTCACCAAAAGGTGATTGAGGAGGCACCGTCAGGCATATTAACGCCGGAAATTCGAGAAGCGATGGGTAAGTGTGCGGTTGATGTGGCACGATCTGTTAACTATACCGGCGCAGGTACGGTCGAGTTTATTATGGATGATCAGCTTAATTTTTATTTCCTCGGAGATGAATACCCGTCTGCAGGTTGAGCACCCCGTAACCGAACTGATAACAGGCATTGATCTGGTAAAAGAACAAATAAAAATTGCAAGGGGCGAAGCCATCAGCTTTAAACAGGAGGACCTGGAGATTAACGGCCATGCGGTTGAACTGCGGGTATATGCCGAGGACCCGGCTAATAATTTCCTGCCGGATATTGGTACCCTGCAAACTTATGTAACACCCAAAGGCCCGGGCATCCGTGTTGATGATGGGTTTGAGCAGGGGATGGAGATCCCGATATATTATGACCCAATGATTGCCAAACTGATAGCATACGGCAAAGACCGTACAGAGGCCATAGAACGTATGATACGTGCCATTGATGAATACCAGATAACCGGCATCACCACCACGTTAGGTTTCGGCAGGTTTGTTATGCAGCACGAGGCTTTTACATCGGGTAATTTTGATACGCACTTTGTAAAGAAATATTTTACGCCTGAGGTATTGCGAACAGGTAATGAGCAGGAAGCATTAATAGCTGCTCTTATTATGGAACAATTATTAAGCAGTGTTAAAACAACGGTTGAAGATACAGCCAACCAGCCATCAAACTGGGTAAAGAATCGCCGGGAATTTTAAACTATTGTCAAGATATTTTGCAGCGCGATCTTGATTTTTTCAGGATCGATAGTTAAATCGTCTGCCAGGTTGCGATAATGGGTTTCGCCGATATTATCTTCAAAAATAGCGTAATAGTTCATGTTTAAAGCCGACGATAAACTTCTGAAATAATCAGGGTAATAGCCACCGGGGAAGAGTTCAATCAGTATGGTACCGGGTGTGCAATTGATAATATTGGTGTAAGATGCGCCATGCGGGCCAATAATAACCTTAGCGTTTTTGTAAAGCGCAATTTGTTCGGCAACTGTTTTGGGTGCGTCTTCAATAATGTCGAAATCAAATTCTTTTAAAACTCTGATTACTTCAGCTTCATTAGTAAGCCTGCGCCTTGCTTTGCGCGAAATATAGACCCGTTCGCTTGTTTTGCCAGCAAGAGCCTGTGGCAATAAGGTTTGGCGCAATAAATTCAGATCACTTTTATTCGGATAGTACCAACTATCGTTATTGCCCGTGTAATAATGAGTTGCCTGTACATTATGCGTTTTGCTGTCTAATATCTGATCGGCTGTAACACCGGCATATTTTAGCAATTCCTGCTCGAAAGCTGTATGTACCAGCGGATAAATAATCTTAGCCTTTTTAAATTCGGCTTCGGGCATCATGTTTTTTATACGCAGTAATTTGGCATATATAAAATAGGTATAATCAAAATAACCATTTCCCCATTCGTGCGACCAAAGCACAATGCAGGTATCGCATTTAATAACCGGGCGCTTATCCGTTTTTAATAATGTTTTAACAAACAGCGCCGAGCCAAAATCCATATCCAATACCTCCCTGCCAAATTGTACACCACCATACGGGTGGATCTTTATTTTATCGCTAACGCGATATACACCTATAGCTGATGTTGTTACAACCTGACTTTTAGCATAAATATCGGCAACGGGTAATCCCGTTTCGCCGGCGGGTGGCAGCGTTACTTCTACGCCCGGTTCCGAGAACATCTGGTAAGCGGCCAGCTTTTTTAGTGTAGCTTGTTTGCTTAATATTTTAGCCCCAAACAGGCCCGCCAATAACGGTATGCTTTGCTTTGCAGTATCTTTTAAAAAAGCTTTTATCTTTTTCATGGTGCTGCTGCAATTATAGCAATATTATTAAAGAAGCGACTGTAACTCGGTAATTAAAGCCGCTTGTGCGGGGTTGATCTTTGTTTTAGCTATATCAACGGTAAACCAATCGCCACGGTCAATCTCGGCAAAGCTGGCCTTTTTGCCAGATCTGGGAGGCCATTCTATTTCAAACAGGTTACTCACTAATGTTGCCGGATCAATATCGCCGGCTATGGCCCGTGCATGTACGGTTTTGCCGCTTTTTTGTTTGATAGGGGTAAGCTTAATAGAGTTATCATCCATCAATTGCAGGCCGGTCTCCTCAAAAAACTCGCGTTTAGCCGCTAATAGCGGATACTCTTCGGGCAAGAATTCGCCTTTAGGTATTGACCATGCACCTTCATCCTTATTTTTAAAAAATGGCCCGCCCGGGTGCACGAGGAAAACTTCCAATTGCTTATTAATGTTGCGGTACAGTAAAATTCCGGCGCTTTGGTTAGAGATATGCATAAGTATTTGATAAACCTAAATTAATATAATTAGTTTTGCGTTATGTTTACCGGAATAATAGAAACCTTAGGCAAAATAACCGATCTGAAACATGATCAGGGCAATTTGCATATCACAGTCGAGTCGGCAATTTCTAACGAGTTAAAGATAGATCAATCCGTAGCGCATAACGGCGTTTGCCTTACGGTAGTTGCCGTTGCAGATGGTAAACATACGGTAACCGCCATTGAAGAAACCCTTAACAAAACCAGCCTGAGTCACCTTAAAACCGGCGAACCGGTAAACCTGGAGCGCTGCATGCAAATGAATGCCCGACTTGATGGTCACATTGTACAGGGACACGTAGATCAAACCGCTGTTTGTACCCAGTTTAAATCGCGTGACGGCAGTTGGGAGTACACTTTTGAATATGATGCAGCAACAGGTAATGTAACGGTAGAAAAAGGCTCTATCTGCGTTAACGGTATCAGCCTTACGGTAGTTAACTCGCAGGCCAATAGTTTTTCGGTTGCGATTATCCCTTATACTTTCGAGCATACCAATTTGCATAATGTAAATGTTGGCTCGGTAGTAAACCCGGAGTTTGATATTATTGGCAAATACGTAGCGAGGTTAATGAACAGATAACGCCGCTACACGGGCAACAGCATATTCTTTATAAGCTTTTTGTTTTTCGTCTGTATTACCAACGATGTATTTCTTATAGTACTTTATAGCTGACTTTCTATTGTTCAATTTGCTGTCAAACATCGTAGCCAAATAGTAGTAGGTGAGCGGCGTTTCATCATATACCAAAGCCTTTAAATAACTTGCCTCGGCCTTTTTGAATTGCTTTTGATTTTCATAACTATCGGCCATCTCGTTGTAATAAGCACCAGTACTTGTCGAAATACTAAGTGCTACTGCTTTGTTTAGATAGAAAATAGCTTTCTTCTGGTCTTTCAGCATTTTATAACATACGGCGGTATAATACGCTGTGTTCTCACTTTGATTCATATCCGGCAGGCTGGTTAATACAGCTATTCCGCACAAATAGTTTTTTGTTTAAAAATAACCCTGCCCCAGTTTGGAGATCGTATTGGTACTGCTATCGCCCAACAGTAATAGGTCCTCGCCAATTCTTATTGTTTCCTTCCAGTTACTGGCAATAAAATTGAATCTTAACAGCGCCTGTAGTAATAAAACATTTTTTGGGTCGGCAGCTATAGCTACCGTCAGTACTTTCCCTGCTTTGGGCGATTGATTTTGAACCATATAAGCCTCGCTCAAGTCATACGCTGCATCAGCGTCAACAGGATTTAACTTATTGGCCTTCTCAAGATAGCTGATCTGATTTTTAATATCGCCCTTAGTAAATGAGATCTGAGCAAGGCTGGTATAGGCATTAAAATTCAGCGTATCCAGCAACACCAATTTTTTAAAATAAAGTTCAGCACTTTTGCTGTTGCCGCGGCGCTGATTGATACTGGCAAGGTTATACAATACCGATTGATTGGTAGAATCGCTATCATAGATCCGTTGATAATAATCCGCTGCGGCGGGCAATAACTTAGCCATTGCTGAAGTATAGGCCAGGCGTGATAACTCCTTCGTGTCCGTCACCGGTTCGGTATAAATGCTTTTTAAATAAGACAGTGCGTCGGCAAAACGTTGGTTTTGGTAGTATTCCAAAAGAAGGGTGTCATCTGCTTTGCGTGTGTTTTGAGCATAGCTATTAACGCCAAAAAATAGAATAATTACGAGGGAAACAGATAGATATTTCATTTAACTAAATTATTAGTTATAAATGATAAATCCAAATACGGAACGATTTTTGGGTAGGTAAGGATGTAAATAAATTTAAATTAGAAAACAACCTATGGATACGTTAAAGAAATTTGGATTAATGGAAAAGATAGTCCACGAACTGGAAGATCTGAAAAATAGCCAACAGGCAATTATAACTAAATTAACAAAAATTGAAGTTGACAATATGGACCTTGGGGATAAAAACCTCGGAAAAGGTATTGCCGGATATGCACCAGCGAGTTGCAGACAACCTAGACTCAATAACAGGTTTGTTAGAAGATTTTGCTAATCAAACAAGTATGTTTAGCTCTAAAAATAATGTTACCGCTTTAAAAGAGCAGGAAACAATAGATAATTTATAATTAGTCGCTAATTAAAAGCCCTCCCGATAATTTTCGGGAGGGCTTTTTGCTGTGTGTTATTTTACAAGGCATTGTAGGTACCCTCGTAGGTGATGATCATGTTGCCTACCGTTGCTTCAAGTTTGGCAGTACCATCTGTTTTCAGGTCAAAATTATATTTGCTGATTTGGCTTGCCCCTTTGGCTTTAATGTTAACAACCGCATTGCCATTTTTCTTGTCTTTTACTTCATATTCGTAACTGGTAATTGCATTTTTATGCGGATCATCCTCATAAGACGTTACGCTGCCTGTTCCACCATCAGGCACGGTTTTGCTTTTACCATAATAAGGTAAGTTTGATACTACCGAATCAGGGGTTATTGTAGTGTAATAACCATCGGTTAAATTAAAATGATTATCGGGCGTGCCTGCCGAGCTGATTGACGCTCCGGCACGTTCTGTAGTCGGGCTAAACGTTGCGGTTTTAGCGGTGAATTTGAATTTTTATCGTCTGCCAGTTTTTTGGCATCGGTTTGCGCATAAGCCATATTTATGCTTACTGCGGCTATTATTACTAATAATAAGCGTTTCATTTTTTAGATGTTTTTGCGTTAATAGATTGTTGTTGTCCTATTAACTACAAATGCAAAAAGCATCTGTTTATGAAAATTTTTTATTGGTAGGGTAATTAGCCTATTATTAGCGGAGCGAAAAGAAAAAGTAGATCAATATGACACTACTCTATACTCTTGCCCTTCATGGCGGTACCAATGGCATGATCCATCAAACGCTCGGCAAACGGACGGGTAAATTCGTTTACAAGGTCAATTTGTTTATGGATAGCGTCTTTATCGCCGGTGTCTAAAATAGTTTTCAGTTCGGCTATATATTTTTCGGTGCTGCTTAGTTCTTCGGGTGATAAAAAGCTGCCGTTCTTTTGCACAAAACGTTCAACGGTGTATACCATTTGTTCGCCTTCAGTACGGGCCTCAATCAGCATGCGCTGGTTTACATCGTCTTTGGCGTGGGTTATGCTATCCATCAGCATTTGTTCAACCTGGTCATCGGTAATGCCATAGGTTGGCTTAACGTCAACTTCCTGTTTAACCCCCGACCGTAACTCGATAGCCTGGATCTTTAAGATCCCGTCAGCATTCAGCAAAAAGTTAATATCGACTTTAGGGAAACCTGCCGGCATAGCGGGTATGCCTTTTAGTTCGAACTCGGCCAGTTTACGGTTTTCTTTTATCAGGTCGCGTTCGCCCCGGTAGACGGCGATCTTCATGTTTACCCGGCCATCTTTCGAGGTGGTATATTGCCTGCCTGCCTTGGTTGGTACTTTACTGTTACGTGGGATGATGACATCCATTAAACCGCCCATCGTTTCAATACCTAATGATAGCGGGGTAACATCCAGTAATAAAATATCTTTACGGTTACCGGCCAAAATATCGGCCTGAATGGCCGCGCCTAAAGCAACAACTTCGTCAGGGTTAACCTCATCATGTACCGGGCGTTTAAAGAAATCGCCCACCATTTTTTTAACCAATGCGGTACGGGTCGATCCGCCAACCATTACCACCTCGTCAATGTGGTCGGTGGTTAGTTTGGCATCGCGTAAAGCGTTTTCGCAAGCTGTGATGGTTTGCTGTACTTTAGGCAGTATTAACTCGTCGAACGTATTTTTATCTAGCGTGCACCAAATCTCGCCAATCTTTTCATTGAAGATACTTTGGTGGCTTAGTGCTTTCTTAGCTTCTTCGGCTTTTAAACGCAGTTCCTGCGCCAGTTCGTGATTGGCTATCAGGTCAGCTTTGTTTAATTGGTTTTTTTCTATCCAGTAATCAACTATCGCGCGGTCAAAATCATCGCCACCTAAAAAGGTATCGCCATTGGTTGATAGTACCTCAAAAATTCCGTTTTGGATCTGCAGGATGGATACATCAAAAGTACCTCCGCCTAAATCGTACACAGCAATTGTTTTTGTTTCATCAGGGTTTAAACCGATGCCATAAGCAAGGCTGGCTGCAGTAGGTTCGTTTACAATACGTAAAACATCAAGTCCGGCCAGTTTACCTGCATCGCGGGTTGCCCGGCGTTGTGAATCGTTAAAATAGGCCGGCACAGTTATAACCGCACGGTTAACGGGGGTTTTTAAAGCGTGTTCGGCACGGGCCTTTAGTTCTTTTAATATCAGTCCCGATAATTCTATCGGTGTATAAAACTTATCGCCTACATTTATTTTTACCAGGCTCTCGCTGTCATCGTCAATAACTTTATAGCTAAAAAGTCTTTATAGTTCGCAATGTCTTTATAGCTGCGGCCCAATAAGCGCTTAACAGAAAATATGGTGTTTTGCGGATCGGTTATTAAAAACTCTTTGGCTTCGTTACCTACTACAATATCACCGGTTGGGCCAAAGTGTACAATAGAGGGTACCAAAACGCCTTTGCCGGTATCGTTAATTACCTGCGCGTTCTTGTCGGGATTAATAAAGGCCACCAGTGAGTTGGTAGTACCAAGGTCAATACCTACGATGATCTCTTCTTTTTGTATAGAGCCTGTTGCCGGGTTAATAGAAACTTTAGCCATTGTGTATTTTTAACAAACGGCAAATGTAGGTAGTTTTGACTGATGCTATGTCATGTTATTGTGAATTGACTTAATTATTTGCAATTTGCATTACCCTATTATGATAAAAGCTAAGTTTAATAAAATACCCCGCGTTCTTTATACCCTGCTACTGCTTTTTGCAAGTACAATTGCTTGCGCCCGGGAGTTTGGCGGTAACCCGCCATCGCTTAAATGGAAACAGGTAAACACACCTGCCGCCAAGGTTATCTTCCCCGCCGGCATGGACTCGACAGCTACCCGCGTTGCCCGTATTATTAACCGGATGGACATTGCTACAAAACCCACCATCGGTTTTAAGCAAAAGCAGATAAACATCGTATTACAGAATCAAACCACCATATCAAACGCTTACGTGGGCCTGGCGCCTTTCAGGAGCGAGTTTTATTTAACTCCCGACCAGAACAGCTTCGCGATTGGCACCCTGCCCCGGGCCGACCAATTGGCTATCCATGAGTTTAGACATGTGCAACAATACAATAATTTTAACGTGGGCCTATCGCGCGGCTTGCGGTTTTTGTTTGGCGATGCCGGGCAGGCGTTTGGCAATGACCGGCCATACCCAACTGGTTTTTTGAAGGGGATGCCGTTTTTAACGAAACCCACGTAAGCCAGCAGGGCAGGGGCAGGCTGCCATATTTTTATAATGGTTATCGTGCCCTTTGGAGTGCCCATAAGAATTATAGCTGGATGAAGCTGCGCAACGGATCATTAATTGATTATGTGCCCGATTGGTACCCTATGGGTTATATGCTGGTAGCTTACGGCCGCGAGAAATATGGTGATGAGTTCTGGCGAAAAGTTACGCATGATGCGGCATCGTACAACGGCTTATTTTACCCCATGCAGCGGGCGATAAAGAAATATACGGGTGAGGATTTTAAGCAGTTCCGCAGCAATGGCTTTAACTATTTTAAAGACCAGGTTGTTTATAATTCAACCAACGTCCTTGCTGCTAAAAACCGCCACTTTACTGCCAGTGAGGAATACCCGGCTTATGTATATCCCAACACGGTTATTTACATGAAAAGCACCTATAACCGATTGCCGCAATTTACCATTAATACTAACGGGCAGGAGCGGAAGATAAGCGTAAGATCACTATCGTTAGATAATTACTTTAATTACAATAAGGATAAGATAGTATATGCGGCTTTAAAGCCCGATGCACGCTGGAGCTACCGCGATTATAATGAGTTGCGCGTATTAGATGTTACCACCGGCGAAGAACGCCGCTTAACCAGCGTACCAAATACTTTTCGCCGGCTTTTAATAATGATGGCAAGCGTATAGTGGCGGTGCAAGTTGCTGCATCCGGCAAGAACGAGCTGCATATTTTAAACGCGGTTAATGGAAAGATCTTGTCGGTTGTGCCTAACAAAGCCAACCTGTTTTATACTTACCCTAAGTTTTATAACGACAGGCAAATAGTTGCAGCAGTACGTAACGCGGCAGGCCAGATGTCGTTAGCAGTGATTGATATCAGAACCGGCGATGTACGGTATTTGTTGGCCTATTCTTATCAGCCAATAGGTGTGCCTTTTATACAAGGCAGCTACATCTACTTTTCGGCAACAGCCGGTTTGACTGATCGCTTGTTTGCGGTAAATATAAGCAGCGGTAAACTGTTTGAGATTGATAAGGAAGGCATTAACAAATACCAACCAACAGCTATAGCTAATAAACTGGCACTGGTTGAGTTTACTGCTTTCGGCTACAGGTTACAGGAAGCCGAAAACAACCTGTCGGGGTGGCGCGCAATGCCTGATAACAAAGTGCCGGGTGATCTGCCTGACTTTAAAATATCAGCTTTAAAAAGAGATTCGGCAAGCGGGCTGTTACCAACCGTAGAGAATAAACCATTAGCCGTAACCAGATATAACAAGGCACATCACCTGTTTAACTTCCATAGCCTGATCCCTGATTTTAACGACCCTGTCTACACCGTTTCTTTACAGGGCGAGAATATATTAAACACCTTCCAATCGCAGCTGGTATTTAGCTATAACCGCGACGAGGGTTACAAAGACTTTGGTTTCGATGCCGTATATGGTGCGCTGTTCCCCTTTATATCAGCCGGGTTTGATTATACGCTTGACAGGCGCGCTCGCTACCGGGGCATCAGCGTGTATTGGAACGAGAGCGATCTGCATGCCGGCCTGCAAGTACCGCTTAACTTAAGTAATGGTAAAAACTTAACAGGCTTAAACCTAACCAGTTCATTGCATTACAGCACCACCTCGTTCCAGCAAACTTACCAGGCCATATTGAACAAGGCTTATACTTATGTTAGCAGTGGGATCAGCTTTACCAACAGAATACAACAGGCAAGGCAAAACATATACCCGCGTTGGGGGCAAAGTATTGCATTCAATTATAAAAGGTCTATCAGCGGGTTAAGCGCCAACCAGTTTTTGGCGACAGGCAGCCTGTACCTTCCCGGACTTTTCATTAACCATAACCTGGTTGTCACCGGTGCCTATCAGCATAGTGGTCAGGGCAATGTGGTTAGCTTCACCAATAACTTTCCCTTTAGCAGAGGGTACACTGCCGAGAGTTTAATTACCATGAATAAGGTCGGTGTTAACTATCATTTCCCTATTGCTTATCCCGATGCGGGAATAGCCAATACGGTTTACTTTTTAAGAGTAAGAGGTAACCTGTTTTATGATTATACCCGGGGTACTTACTTCTATACCAACAAAACCATGGCCACCAGCAATTTCAGGTCGACCGGAGCCGAGTTGTACTTTGATACCAAATGGTTTAACCAGCAGCCGTTAACCTTCGGTATCCGCTACAGCCGTTTGCTGGATAGAGACATATTTGGAGGGGTAGTACCTAACTTTATTGAGCTGATATTACCGGTGAGCTTTTACTAATTATTGAATTATTGAGTGAGTGAATTATAGTGGAGCGATCCATTTTAAAATGTGGATCATTTGGATCACATTTTTTAATTAACTATTTGAAAATTAAGTAATTTAACTTTTTAGTGGATCGCTTTGGATCACTCTTACTCGTCAGAATTTTTGAACGTGAATTTTATTTAATGAATTAATAATCAAGTGATTGAAAAACGGATGCTTTTTGGAGAATAGATCACCTAATTGGATCATGTCTAAGAGTGTTAGGTATTATTTATCAAGCCTTGTTTAGCGTTTTCAATCACCTTTCTTACCCTGTCCACGCTGGTAACATCTACGGCGTATTCATCCCCAATTTTGCTTCCCATAATAATGTGGTCGTTGTTGTATTTCATCTGGCTTTGTACGCGTGCCTGCAGGGTGCCATGTACTTCTGTTACTCCGGTAAACAGCACCAGGTCGGCCACGTTTATTTCGGTAACGCCGCTGCCAGCCATAATGGTTATGCGGCTATCAGCTTGTGTAACCAGGTCGGCAATAGTGCGCGATCCTTCAACCGCTGTACTCTTTCCGCCCGAGGTCAGAATGCGCTCAAAGCCCATCTCAATAATATCTTCCAATGCCTGATGCTGATCGTTACACATATCAAAAGCGCGATGGAACGTAGCGCCTAAGCCGCCTTCTTTGGCTAATTGTATTAACTGCGTACAACGCTCTTTGTCTATCGAGCCATCAGCTTTTAATATGCCGGTTACAATGCCGTCGCAGCCAGCTTTAACGCAATATTTAACATCTTCCAGCATGGTCTCAAACTCTTCATCAGTATATAAAAAATCCGCGCCGCGCGGGCGTATCAGTACATACAGTTTAATGTTGAGCAGTTTACGGGCAACGGTTATCTGGCCCGGCGACGGCGTGGTACCGCCTGCTTCAAGGTTGCCGCATAATTCAACCCGAACCGCGCCGCCTTCCTGCGCTGCCAAAGCCGAAGTAATTGAATTGGCGCAAACTTCTAACGAGATCATAGCTAAAGAAGTTAATCTTTTACAGTTGTGTAAAAACTTTTGCCGGGGATGATGAGGTCCTGCTTTTTACTGTCGCAAACGGCATAGGTAAAACCTTTATGCAGGGCATAAGCGCCATGCTCGCCTTTTTTATTTATCGCTAAAAAACCAACCCGGATCTCTTTAGCTGTTTCGGGTTTTCTTTTCATAATTCGGTGACAAGCTTCTTTGCAGGCATCCTCCGGGCTATAGCCCCGCGCATCAGCTCGACAACTAAAAACTGCCTACGTTACGGATCACCTCTTCGCCCACCCCGGTTGATGTTGCGCCGCCAACTTCGTTATCAACATATAGCCCCGCACCAATAATTGGGCTGTCGCCCACGCGGCCGTGCATTTTCCAGGCCATGCCGCTGGTAGTGCACGCGCCTGATATATTGCCTTTGGCATCAATAGCCAGCATGCCGATAGTATCGTGGTTATATTTATCGCCGGGGCGTTGGTTCTCGCTGTTCATAATGGGTTTGTACTCGTGTTTTACCAGCCATTTTTTCCGGGCTTTTTCAGATTCGGGCGTTAATAGCTTTTCGGCTTTAAACCCCTGCTCAATAGCAAACTGGCGTGCACCATCGCCAACCAATAAAACGTGCGGCGTTTTTCCATTACCAGGCGTGCTACCGATATGGGGTGGGCAATATCTTCCATCCCGGCCACAGCGCCGCAATTGCCCTGCTCGTCCATAATACATGCGTCTAAAGTAACGTGCCCGTCGCGATCGGGGTAGCCTGCTCGGCCAACGCTATGGTTGGTCATATCGGCTTCGGGTATTTTTACACCGGCTTCAACAGCATCCAGCGCCCTCCCGCCTTTTGATAGTGTTTTCCAGGCTTCTTTATTAGCCGCAACACCAAAATCCCGGTTGATATAACAATAGGGTAGTTAGCAGGTGCCGTATTTAAAACAGACTTTGCTATTGCTGATGCAGAAAGCGCTGTTAAAGAAGCGCTTATTGATGATATTTTTATGAACTTTCGGCGGTTATACATAATGCAATATATGAAAAATGCGTCTTATTCGTTATCCAGTTCCTGCTCGTCAGAATGCTCCAGTATTTCACGGCTTTTTTCCAGGTCGCGCTCAAATACTTTTAATTTAAAAGCGCCTAACGATTCGCTGTAAAGCGGGTAAATGCCCATGGCGTTTTCGTCAATAAAGCAGGATATACCGGCAGCCTGTAATATGCCAAGCCCTATTTCGGCTTGCATCAAATCTATATACGATGTCAGCGTTACAATTTTGTCTTCCATAACAGGATGGTTTTATATATGATGTATGTGTATTATTTTTCGACCGGCTTAAAATTTGCTCCGCAATCCATACAGATCCAGCTGCGGTAAAGATAAATAGGAAATGTAGAAATGAGTACCGCCAAAATGATGGAGAACCAATTGCGTTTAACAGGCGCCGCGGCAAAATGCACATGGGTTGATTTACAGTAAGGGCAGGTCATTAGTTCATCGCCGGCTTCCAGCACCGCTTCTTCTGCTAATATCCCTCGGCATTGTTCCAAATCATGTTCAAATACCTTTAGCTTCACACCGCCCAATGCCTGGTTGTAAAAAGGGTTAGCAGCAAGTATATTATCATCAGCAATGAAACAGGAGATCCCGTTAGCTTCCAATCGCCCGCGGACAATTTGAGCCTCCATAGGGTCGTAATACGAAGCCAGTGCTACGATTTTATCATCCATAAAAAACACTAAATATTACCCTAATGTAGCAGGATTTTTTTAATTTGGCTGTAATGAACCGCATCGACCGTATATCAGCTATATTGATCCAATTGCAATCGCGCAGGGTGGTAAAAGCTGCTGATATTGCCGAACGTTTTAACATTAGCCTGCGTACCGTTTACCGAGATGTTAAAACCCCGGAGGAAGCCGGTATCCCCTTAATTGGCGAGGCGGGCGTAGGTTATTCAATAATGGATGGTTACCGGCTGCCACCGGTAATGTTTACCAAAGAAGAAGCCACCGCCTTTTTAACTGCCGAAAAGTTTGTAGAGAAGCTGACGGATGCATCGACTACAGCCAATTATAAGTCGGCCATGTACAAGGTGCGCGCCATATTAAAAACTACCGAGAAGGATTTGCTGGAAAGCATGGACGAC